>CADBOK010000094.1 GCA_902796245.1 Oscillospiraceae bacterium
CGCCCATGCGCGTCATGACGTTCGCCTGATCCTGACTGCCGTGGATGCCCTGATTGACCGTATAATCCCACTCAATAAAGTCCGGACGGACGGTCTGCTCCGGCTGGATGAGGGCAAGGGCCAGCGGAAGATGGTTTTCCTCCAGCGCACGCACCAGATACGCCCCCTGCGAATAGGTCAGCAGCAGAATCAGAATTCCGTCCAGCCCTTCATGATTATACTGCGCTGCAAGCGCCTCGATCTGCGCCCGGTTCATGGCCGCGTGCGGGAAGACGAACTCCGCCGCGTCCCGCAGCCCGTCCAGAACCTCGTTTACATACGCCGTCTGCGCCCGGTCGATGCCGGGAAACAGCGGCAGATAGTCCTCCAGCATCAGAGCCAGAACGCCAAGTCTCGGTTTTTTCTGTGTCATGTCTCTCATCCTTTCTGCAAATACAGTGCCTCATAGACGCGCCGGTAGGCTGCGTAGGCTTTCTCATACGCATCAGTGGTTTCCGCCTGCGGCTGATAGACGCTCCGTTCCTCCGCATCATGCAGCTTCCAGCCAAGCGCGCCTGCGGCCAGCATGGCTGCGCCGAGCGAGGTTGCCTGCACCGTGGAGAGCGTGCGGAACGGACGGTGGCAGACGTTTGCTTTGATCTGCATCCAAAGCGGGCTTCCCGCTCCCCCGCCGAGCGAGGTCACGGTCTGTGCCGTGCAGCCGAGCGCGGACAGCATGCGCAGAAAATCACGCAGCTGGAAAGCTGCCGCCTCCAGAATCGCGCGGACACAGGCCGCTCTTGTGCTGGACAGCCGCAGCCCGTAAAAGCCGCCGGAGGCCTCCGGCAGATGCTCCGGGTCGACGCACCCGGCCAGATACGGCAGAAACGTCACGCCCTGCGCGCCGGGCGGCACCCGCTCCGCCAACCGGTCAAGCGCGGCATAGCCGCCGTCCAGATCGCGGCAGAATTCGTCGCGGAACCAGCGCAGGCTCATGCCGATGGTATTGCTGATGGGAAGATATAAATACGCGCCCGGCATGGCATGGCGGTAAATGGTCACATGATGGTCTTCGGAAAACTGCGGATGGGCCGTGAACGCGGCGGCGACCATGGCCGTACCCGTCGTCTCGCAGAGCGTGCCCGGCCGGGTGCAGCCTGCGGCCAGCGCCGCGGCGGTCTGATCCATCGCGCCGGTCACGACGCAGGCGGACGCGGGCAGCCCGAGCGTCTCCGCCAGCTCCGGCAGGACCGGCCCCACAACGCTGCCGCACGCAAGCGCCTGCGGCAGGCGCGTCCGGTCGAGCTCTGCCAGCGCGAGCGCCTCGTCCCAATAGTCATCGCTTTGCAGGTCGAAATATCCCGTGGAGGTCAGCAGCGATTTTTCCGTGACCGCCCGTCCCGTGAGCCAGAGCATCAGATAATCCTCCAGCAGGAGGAATTTGTCCGTCCGCGCCCAGATTTCCGGCTCCCGCTCCCGCAGCCACAGCAGCTTTGCCAGCGGCAGTGCGCCGCTCAGCTCCGGCAGGCCGGTGCGCTCATAAAAGCGCTGCCGGTCAAGCACGGCGGCAAGCCGCGCCGCCTGGGCCTCCGCCCGGCTGTCCAGCCAGACGATTGCAGGCCGCAGGGCCCTTCCCTGCCTGTCCATGCAGATCAGCGTTTCGCCCTGCGTCGTCAGCGCGACGGCGCAAACCCTCGCCCGCGCTTCGGCGGGCAGCGACAGAATGCACTGCGCCGCAGCGTCCAGATAAATCTGCGGCTCTGCCTCCGCGCACACGCCATGCGTCCGCAGGGCGTATTCCCGGCTCGTCAGCGCCGTCTGCCGGAGCCGGCGGTCGAACAGGCAGGCTTTTACGGACGTCGTGCCGACGTCCAGCGTCAGAATCAGTTCCATTTGTGTGCTCCTTACAGCAGAATCTCGGTCAGGCAGCCCGTTTCGGCAGAACGTTTGGCAGCCAGACAGCACGCCGCGCTGCGAAGTCCGCCGGAAAGGTCCGACGACGGCTTTCCGCCCGCCAGCAGGTTCATGAAATCCTGCGCCAGCCGCCGGTCGCCGCCAAAGTGGTTGCCGCCGGTAGGCCGGATCTGGATCGTCGCGGTCTGGTCGAATGCATAGTCGTCATGGCGGATGACGCCGGTATAGAAGTCAAACTCGGCGCTGCCCTTCGTTCCGATGATGCGGCAGCCGCGTCTGGCTGCCGTGCGCTTGACGGTAAAATTCTGATTATAACTGATGATCGCGCCGCTTTCGCACAGGAACATGGCAGAGGCGACATCCTCGTTTCCGGTATCCACGGCGAAGCAGCAGCAATCGCCCTGTACGTCCTCGCCGCGCAGTCTGCCGACGACATAGCTGCTTTCCACGCAGGTGCGGTAGTCGGGACAGTCGGGGCAGTGCAGCCCGGCGGGTCTGTCTCCTTTATAATATAGTTTCTCGGTGTGTGCAAAGACGCGCTTCGGCGTCAGCCCGGCAGCATGGCAGATGTAGTCGATATCATGCGTCGTTTTCTGCAAAAACAGTCCGCCAGTCAGGCTCGGGTCGCGGTACCAGCTGTGATAGTACACACTGCCGTAGGGCACATTGTTGACGGCCTGCACCATGGTGACGCGCCCAAGCGCGCCGCTTTCGACCAGCTGCCGCAGGCGGACCGTGATATCTGCCACGCGCAGCGGGAAGGACACGACGACCCGGTCCAGCTTCCCCTCTGCCGCCTCCCGCAGCGTCCGGTACTGCGCTTCGCTGATGCAGACGGGCTTTTCCAGAAACAGCGGAATGTCCCGCTTCAGAACCTCGACCGCCAGCGGCGTATGCAGCGGGCAGCGCGTGCCGATGAATACGCCGTCCGGCTCGCAGGCGCCGAGCAGCGCGTCCGCGGTTTCAAAATACCGCGTTTCGGCGAACAGCGGATCTCCGGCGGTTTCCTTTTGGATCTGCTCCCAGCGCGGGTCCGCGACTGCGGCGACGGAAATATCCGCCTCGATCTCCCGGAAGGCCTGCAGCATGGTTCTCGAGCGCAGGCCGTATCCGAGAAAGGCAAGCTTCTTTGTCATATGCTTTACACTCCTATCTTCACATATCATTTTTGAATATTACTAATAAAAACAAGATTTTTAGTCGTAAACTAATAATAATCAGGTCAAATATTATGAAATGTGTCTATTGACTTGCATCGTTTCTGTTGTTATACTACTACAAAAAGAAGAAAATATCAATCCTTTTTTCTTCTTTGACCGTTTCAGATTGGAGCGTTTCGCCCATCTCTCCGTTTAATTATTACTAATTTCTTGAAAGCGAGTGGTCCTATGCACAATCCGCCTGACGCCTCCGGCGTCCGCAGTCAGCGCACCTGGCTTCAAAAGCTGCTGGCCTTTCTGAAGCGCTACTGGTTCTTATATCTGCTTGTCCTGCCGGGCTTTGTCTTTATGATCGTGTTCAATTACGGCCCCATGTACGGCATTCAGCTGGCCTTCAAGGACTACCACGCGAATCTCGGTATCTGGGGCTCGCCGTGGGTCGGTCTTGAGCACTTCCGTGAGATGATCGCCGACGCCAATTTCTGGCGCGCAGCAAAAAACACGCTCATCATCAACGGCTACAACATTGTATTCAAGACGACGTTTACGATTTTTCTCGCGCTCATGCTCAATGAGCTGCGCCTGAAAAAGGTCAAGAGCTGCGTACAGACGGCAGCCTATCTGCCGTATTTCCTCTCCTGGGTCATTTTTGCCGGTCTGGTGCAGGTATTTCTGGAATACCCGTCTTCCTCCGGCAGCAGCGGCGGCGTTATCAATCAGGTCATCACGTTTTTCGGCGGCGAACCAATCAATTTCCTGACGCGGCCGGATCTGTTCCGCGCAATCGTCGTGATCTCCAACATTATTAAGAACGCGGGCTACGGCACGATTGTCTATCTTGCGTCCATGTCCACGATTAACCCGGCCCTGTACGAAGCGGCAAAGATGGACGGCTCCAACCGGCTGCAGATGATGCTGCACATCACCATTCCCGCGATCCTGCCGACCATTGTGATCCTGCTGATTCTGGATCTTTCCAGCCTGTTCAGCGCCAACTTTGACCAGATCTACAATTTGTACAACAACTACGTGCTCTCCACCGGCGATGTGCTTTCCACGTATATCTACCGCATCAGCCTCGGCGGCGGCACATCCTTCGAGCTTTCCACGGCTATCAATCTGGTTCTGCAGGTTCTCGGTCTGATCGTCGTGCTGATTACCAACAAGTTCGTTTCCAAGCTCGATATCATGGGCATTTTCTGAAAGGAGGGCCGCGCATGAAAAAGAAACCCGCTCCCCTGCGCCGCAGCATGTTCATGCGGCTGGGCTTTAACTTCTACGACGTGGCCGTGACGATCTTCTGCGTCGCATTCGGCCTGCTTTGCTTTTACCCGCTCTGGTACTGCCTGGTCGCGTCGGTCATGCCGTATGAGGAATACGTCAAGGGCGGTCTGATGCTCTGGTTCAAGGGCATCGATCTGCAATACTATATTCAGATTTTCAGCACCAAGGTCTATACAAACAGTCTGCTCGTCTCCGCCGTCAAGACGGTTCTGGCAACCGCGCTTTCCGTGCTGGTTACCTCCGCCATGGCCTACGCCGTCAGCAAGGTCCATATCCGCGGCATGAAGCTCATCAACGCGCTTGTGGTCTTCAACCTGTTCTTTGCCGGTGGTCTGATCCCGCAGTACATGCTCTACAAATCGCTCCATCTGACCGGGAACTTCTGGGTCATGGTCCTGCCCGGCACGCTGAATATCTCCTATTTCATCATCATGCGGAACTATTTCTCCTTCTCCGTCTCCCGTGAGCTGGAGGACGCCGCCATGATTGACGGCTGCAACGAGGTCGGCATTTTCTTCCGCATCGTCATGCCGCTCTCGCGCGGCATGATCGCGGCTGTGACGCTGTTTATCGCGGTCATCAACTGGAACGACTACTACAACTATATGATGTTCATTGGCAACAAGACGAAGCTCCAGCCGTTCGCGTGGGTGCTGCACCGGATGCTGACGGACAAAAGCCTCATGAATCAGGTGCGAAACGGCGCAGCCAGCCTCGGCTTCACGCTGCCGCCGCCCATGGCGCTGCGCATGGCAACCATCATCTGCGCGACGCTCCCCATTGTCATCATTTACCCGTTTATCCAGCCGTACTTCACGAAGGGCATGACGCTCGGCGCCGTGAAGGAATGATTTTGAAACTCTGCGCGGGAACCGCGCGGTTTTATAAAAATTAAGGAGGATCACAATGAAAAAGTACACTACCCTGCTCTGCTTGCTTCTGGCGCTGGTCATGGTCATGGCCTGCTTCACCGGCTGCGCCAAGCAGCCCGCGCAGTCGGACCCCGCCGGCACCACAGAGCCTGCGCAGACGACTGACACTGCCCCCGAGGATTCCAGCACAGCTGAACCCGCCGAAACGCGCGAAACGGTCAACATCCGCTTTGCACAGTTCGGCAACAACCTCGACGATCTCGACGGCTATGCCAACGACCCCATCAAGGCTGCCATCGAGCAGGCCGTCGGCGTGACGCTGGAATATGACACCGGCACGGACGGCTTCGACGACCGTATGCAGACCGAGCTCTTTACCGGCAGCGCGCCCGATCTGTTCCCGACCTGGGGCGAGAGCGACAAGATCGCCAGCTGGGTACAGGACGGCCTCGTCACCAACCTCGGTGAGATCATCAATGCCGAGCCCGACCGCTATCCCACGCTTTACAAGATGATGAACAGCGAGGAATGGAAGGCGTACAACAAGCTCTACACCGGCGACGAAACCGCCTCCTACGCCATCTACTCCGTAGCCGCCTTCGCAGATCCCTCCTTCGGCGGCGTTCCCGTTTACAATCAGGCCATCCTTGACGAGGTCAACGAGGGCAAGGTCCCCGCGACGGTCGACGAATTTTTGACCTACTGCGAGGCTGCGGGCTCCGCCGGTTATGTCGGCTGGTGGCCGCGCAACGACAAGCTCACCAACTGGAACGAGATCGACGCGACGCTGGCTCTGCCGCAGGGCACCAGCATCACCGTTCCCAGAGGCGCCGGCACCGGCACCATCCTCTCCGGCGAGGCCGGCACGGACAGCGAATACTGGACCGTGAGCGCCGTCTCCGAGCAGAGCAAGGCTGTCGTCAAGCAGCTGGCCGAGCTTTACAAGAACGGCGGTCTCGACGCCAACATCGGCGTCAAGGGCGACTTTGACGATGCGTATGCCGATTTCGGCAACGGCACGCTGGGCGCTGTGAACTTCGGCTTCGGCTATCCCGGCCAGTTCCGCGATTTCTTCAAGAGCGCATGGCTCGCCGTCCATCCGGACGCCTCCATCGACGATCTGGCCGTCGGTCAGGCTCTGACCTCCAACGGCAGCTACGGCAAGACCTACTCCACCGGCACGTGGATCAACTCCCACTATTTCATCCCCACCTCCTGCGCGTATCCCGACCGTGTTCTGGATCTTGTCGAGTTCCTTGCCTCCAATCAGGGTCAGGATCTGCTGCATAACTGCGTGGACGGTGCGTTCAACACCAGCGTCGGCTCCGACTACTGGTCCGCGATCGACGGCGCGTATGGCTACGGCGACGGCCGCTGCAAGTACGTCTGGTTCAGCTACATGTTCAGCGGCGTCGAGTATTACTGCGACTTTGAGAATCAGAGCTGGTGGGACGCCGTTTCCCATCCCGTCGACTTCTCCAACTCCTGGGCGACCGAAGAGGACGCCGCGCTCGTCAGCAAGGCCAAGGATACCATCTCCGGCTTTGTCAACGAGGTCGTGCAGCCCCTGCCCGCCTACTACAACATGGTTGCGCTGCCCGCAGAGGCGACCGATATCATCAACAAGCTCGCAACCATCACCAACGAGTATCTGACCCAGTTCATCGGCGGTCAGCTGGATATCGACGCCTCCTGGAGCGACTATGCCGCCGCCTATGAAGCTGCAGGTGCAGCCGAGCTCGAAACGATGATTAACGACGCTGTCGCAACCGCCCGCACCACCTACGGCGGCTAAGCACATTGCATTTCCGGTGTGCAGGGGGCCTTCCCCCTGCACACCCCGCGCACATCCCGCGCCCGCATGCGGGCTTTGACCATCAGAAGGCCGGCACGACGGCTGCCTGATGCCTATCTTAATCTTTATCCGCTATTTTCCGCACTCAGGAGGTAATGTTCCATGTCCAACAAAACTATGCTCGGTGATGCATCCGGCCGCGGCGCAGTCGACGGTTTCCGCGTGACCTGCCCCGCCATGCAGCATCCCTATACAGAAGCAGAGATCGACGCAGTCGTCAAGGTCATGCGCGAGGCCTGCGGCCAGACGCAGGGCAAATACATGGTCGAGTTCGAGCAGGCTTTCTGCGCCTTTACCGGCGCGAAGCACGCCTTTGCCGTCAACAACTGCACAAGCGCGCTGAAAATGGCCGCAATCTTCTGCCATATCCAGCCCGGCGACGAGGTCATCATCCCCGCCTATACCTTCTGCGCCTCCGCGATTCCCTTCGGCGATCTGGGTGCAAAGATCGTCTGGGCCGATATCAGCCCGGACACCTGGACCATTGACCCGGACGATATTGCGCGCAAGATCACACCCAAAACGAAGGCCGTGGTCTGCGTACATCTGCTCGGCATGCCGTGCGACATGAAAAGGATCGTCCCCATCGCACGGGCACACGGTCTGAAGGTCGTGGAGGACTGCGCACAGGCGCTCGACTGCCGCATTGACGGCCAGCACGTCGGCACGTTCGGCGATTTCGGCTGCTTCAGCTTCCATTCGGCAAAGACCATGACGACGCTGGGTGAAGGCGGCATGTTCGTCTGCGCAGACGACGCGGACGCAGCTGCCGCGCCCGGCATCCGGCACAACGGCTGCTGCGCGTATCCGGCGGACCGCGCGCGCTACTGGTCCCCGGCCATGAGCTGTGTCGACAGCTTCCTGGACGACCGCTGGCCGCAGAACTTCTGCATCGGCGAAGCGCAGTGCGCGCTGGGCACAGAGGAGCTCAAGAGCGTCATCGCCAACAACAACACCCTGATCGAGCAAGACCGCAAGATCCGCGAAAAGCTTGCTGGTCTGCCGGAGATCTCCTTCTCCCGCTGCCCGGAGAACAGCCGCTATGTCGTGCACCAGTACATCATGCACTACGACGGCAGCGCCTGCGGCAAGACGCGCGACGATCTGCTCGATCTGATGACGAAAAAATACGGCATCCGCTGCATTGTGCAGTATTATCCCCTGTACCGCTACCCGCTGTTCCAGCGCAAGGGCTGCGGCGAGTTTGACTGCCCCGTGCTTGACAAGTGGTGGGACGGCTCGTTCTCCTTCCCGTGGTGGTGCGGCATGGACGATGCGGTGATCGATACGCTTTGCTCCAGCCTGATCTCCGCCGTCGAAGAGCTGCGCGGCTGAACGCCGGGAGGAAGCGGATTTGGCTGATTTTACGGCGCTTCGCGGGATTGTCTGCCCCGTCGTCTCGCCCTGCGCGGCAAATGACGGCGTGGACTATGACCGCCTGCAGGAAAATCTGGCGCGGCTGTTGCACGCGCCCATCACCGGCTTTTATGTCTGCGGCGGCACCGGAGACGGCAGCCGTCTGACGTTCGCCGAACGGTGCAGGACGGCAGAGCTGACCATCGCGCAGGCAAAGGCCGCAGGACGAAGAACCATCGTCCATGTCGGCCAGACGCTTCAGCGGCAGGCGCTGGAGCTGGCGGATTGCGCCATGGCGCTGGGTGCGGACGCGGTCGCGTCCGTACCGCCGCAGGGCGGCTGGAGCGAAACCGTCGCCTATTATACCGCGCTGGCCGCGCAGGCCCCGGTCTTCATCTATTACATCCCCGGCCTGACACACGTTTCGGCGGATTACGACCAGCTGCGGCAGCTGCTGGATCTGCCCGGCGTGGCCGGGATCAAGGTCAGCGACTGGAACATTTTCCTGATCCGCCGCATCAAGGCGGATTATCCGGAGAAGATCGTCTATACCGGCCTTGACGAAATGGTCGTTCCGGGCCTGCTTTACGGCGCAGACGGCTCCATCGGCACGTGGATCAATCTGCTGCCGGAGTTCTACTGCAAACTCTGGACGCTTGCGCAGGCAGGCCGCTGCACGGAGCTGAACCGGCTTCAGGCGGCTTATACGGAGTTTTTGCGCAAGGGCTGGCAGTTCGGCATTCTGAACGCATTTCAGGAGCTGATGCGCAGTCTCGGCTATGCGGAAAAATGCTTCCGCGCACCCGCCGTCTGGCAGCCGGGCTCCATGCCGGAGCCGCTGCTGCGCGAGCTTCTGGCCGGACTTGACGCGCTGAACACGCTCGCCGCGTCCATTTCCTGATACCCGCTATTTCTCACAGGAGGAACCCGTTATGCAATTTACGACCTTACCGGGAAGTGATCTTTCCGTCTCCCGTCTGTGCCTCGGCACCATGACGTTCGGAAGTCCCGTCGCCGGGCCGGACGCGATCCGACTGGTGCATTACGCGGCGGAGCTCGGCGTCAATTTCATCGACACCGCCAATATGTATGAGGGCTACAACCGTTTTGCAGGCTCTGCAGGCGGCGTGGCGGAGGAGATCGTCGGCAAAGCCGTCGCCGGACGCCGGGCAGACTTCGTCATCGCGACGAAGCTCGGCATGAAGGTCGGCGATACCCCCGTCGACGAAAACACCTCGCCCGAGGCCATCCGTGTCCAGCTGCGCCGCAGTCTGCGCCGGATGAACACCGATTATGTTGATCTGTACTATCTGCACCGTTACGACCCCAACACTGCCCCCGGCGAGATCGCCCGCGCCATCGGTGAGGAGCTGAAAGCCGGAACCATCCGGGCCTGGGGTGTAAGCAACTATTCTGCGGAGCAGCTTTCCGCGCTGCTTGCCGCGGCGCGTGCGGAAAACATCCCGCAGCCCAGCATGTGCCAGCCGCCGCTGAGCCTGCTCAACACCGGCGCGCTGGACGCGCTTCTGCCGCTGTGCGAACAGGAGGGCGTCGGCGTGATCCCCTATCAGGTGCTGCAGGGCGGTCTTCTGACCGGGAAATACCGCGCCGGACAGCAGCCGCCCGCAGGCAGCCGCGCAGCAGAAAAGCCGGACTGGATGAAGCCCATGACGGACGAGGTCTGCGCGACGCTTGCGCGCGTGGAGGCCGAAGCGAAGGCCGCCGGGCAGAGCATGACGCAGTACGCCCTTGCCTGGGCCCTGCGGCAGCCCGCCGTCCGGTGTGTACTGCTGGGCGTAAAGCGCGAGGCGCAGCTGGACGAGGCTGCGGCGATCTTTTGACAGACAGGAGAAACGGATATGCAGCTGCACGGCTCTGAACTGAAAAAGGGCGTCGTCATTGAGCGCGGCGCTTCCCCCTGGCAGATCTTCCAGCAAAACGAACAGGGCTTCGCCGTTATCCGCCTTTCCGGCACGGCGCACCGCGTCCGGCAGAGCTTTGAACTGCCGCTGGAATTCTCCGCCGTACCGGAGGGCGCGGTCACCGTCAAGGCCCGCATCGCGCTTGAAAGCAGCGGTGAGAGCGTCTGCCCGTGGACGGTCTGCCGGACAGACGCGGACGGCCGCTGGTCAGTCACGTTTGACCGCGTCCCGGCGGGCGGACTGTACCGGGTGGAAACCTATATGGAATATCAGGGCTGGGACGGCCTGTCCTCGACCCGGGGTGACATGATCCACAACATCGGCGTCGGCGATGTGTTCGTCGTCGCCGGGCAGAGCAATGCTGCCGGGCGCGCGAAGAACCCGGTGGAGGACGCGCCGGAGCTCGGCGTGCATCTGCTGCGCGATTCCGGCGTGTGGGATCTGGCGACGCATCCGCTGGGCGAGACGACCGGCTCGGTCCATCAGGGACACTTTGAGAACCACAACCCCGGCCATACGCCATGGCTGCACTTTGCGAAGCTCCTCAAGCGGGAGCTTGGCTATCCCATTGGCATCGTTATGAGCGCCTACGGCGGCGCGCCGCTGCGCTGGTGGAACCCGGAAGAAAACGGCGCGCTGTATTACAACATGCTCGAGCAGCTCGCGGATTACGAGCTGCACCCGAAGGCCGTGCTCTGGTACCAGGGCGAGGCCGAGGGCTATGAGACTGCGGCGGGAACCTATCTTGCGCGTTTTACGCAGTTTGTCGACGCGCTGCGCCGCGATCTGAACCAGCCGGAGCTGCCCGTTATCACCGTGCAGCTCAACCGCTGCATGACCCCATGCGACACGGCGCTCGACCGGCAGTGGGGCATGGTGCGGCAGGCGCAGGTCGCCGCTGCGCGCAGCATCCCCGGCGTGTACGTACTGCCGTCGTCTGACGTGGCGCTTTATGATTTTATTCACAACAGCGCACAGGGCAACCTTGTCATCGGCGAGCGCTGCGCACGCTGCGCGCTGGCCGAGCTTTACGGAAAGCCCCTGATGTGGCAGGCCCCGGAGGTCTGCCGCGCAGAGCGCAGGGCGCCGGATACCGTTGTGCTGCACTTCAGCCGGATCTGCAACTGGCTCAATCCGTTTGACGTGGACGCAGCGCTTCTGCCCTTTGAGGCGGAGGACGCGCAGGGGCTTCTGCGCTGCGAGCGCTATGAAACCGGCAATGATACGCTGACGCTTTTCTTTGCCCGGCCGCTGGAGTCCGGCGCTGTGCTGCACGGCGTCTGGCGCGCCAATCCCGGCCCGTGTACGCCGTGCGACTGCATGCGCATGCCGATGCTTTCGTTCTACAATCTGCCGATCGAGGAGTAACATGGATCAGTCCTATTGCTACAGCTTCCGCTTCTGCTGCGACCCCGGCTTCAATGACCGGCGGGAAATCATGTCGCTTCAGCGCTTCGTCCGCGAGGCGCAGATCGACGACGTGGCCGTGTTCTGCAACGTGGAAGAACTCAACACCGGCCATATGACCGGGGAAGAACAGGAAACCGTCTGGCTGCGCCTGCTGTCCGACGTACAAACAGTGCTCGCCCCGGAGGGCGTGCAGCTGTCGGTCAACCACTGGCACAGTCTCATGCACGCCGATCTCGGCAAGACGCTGCCGCAGAGCCAGCCGTTCCGCCGCATGGTCGACATGGACGGCCGGGAGGCCGCACTCTGCGTCTGCCCGATGTGCGAAAGCTGGCAGACCTATTTTGCCGGACTTTACGCACGCTATGCGGCGCTTTCACCGCATATTCTGTGGGTGGAGGACGATTTCCGCCTGCATAACCACGCCCCGCTGCACTGGGGCGGCTGCTTCTGCCGGGCGCATATGCGGGAATACGCCCGCCGGGCCG
>CADBOK010000095.1 GCA_902796245.1 Oscillospiraceae bacterium
AGGAGGGATCTGCCCATGAAGATCACATTCGTTGGCGCGGCCCACGAGGTCACGGGAAGCTGTACGCTGCTGGAGCTGGCAGGGGAGAAGTACCTGATCGACCGCGGCATGGAGCAGGGCGTGGACGTCTACGAAAATATTCCGCTGCCTGTCGCGGCGAAGGACGTCAGCGCTGTTTTTCTGACCCATGCGCACATCGACCACGCGGGGCTTCTGCCGCAGCTCTACAAAGACGGCTTCCGCGGGAAGATCTACGCCACACCTGCCACGTGCAGTCTGGCGGACGTTATGCTGCGCGACTCGGCGAACATTCAGGAATCTGAGGCTGCGTGGAAAACGCGCAAGGCAGAGCGGGCGGGCCAGCCGCCTGTCGAGCCTCTGTACACCGTAGACGACGCGAAGGGCGCGGCGTCGTGCTTCCGGCCCTGCCGGTACGGCGAGTGCGTGACGATCGCCGACGGCCTTCGCGTGCGCTTTTCCGATATCGGCCATCTGCTGGGCTCGGCCTGCATCGAATTCTGGCTGCGGGAGGACGGCACTGAGAGAAAGATCGTCTTCTCCGGCGACGTCGGCAATATCGACCAGCCGATCCTGAACGATCCGCTGCCCGTCGCCGAGACGGACTATCTCGTTGTCGAATCGACCTACGGCAACCGTCTGCACGACAAGCCCAAGGACGTGCGCGCGGAGCTGACGGAGGTTCTACAGCGGGCGTTCGACCGCGGCGGCAGCGTCATTATCCCGGCCTTCGCCGTGGGCCGGACGCAGGAGCTCTTGTACCTGCTGCGCGAGATTAAACAGAAGAAGCTCGTACACGGCCACGACGGCTTCCCGGTCTACCTCGACAGCCCGCTGGCCGAGGAGGCCACCAGCGTCTTTTTACAGTGCGACGCCGACTGCTTTGACCTGGAAACGCAGGCCGTCCTGAAAAGCGGCCAGAACCCCATCTGGTGCCCCGGGCTGCAATTCGCCATCACGGCAGAGGAATCGAAGGCCATCAACAGCGATCCGCGCTCCAAGGTCATCCTCTCGGCCAGCGGCATGTGTGACGCAGGCCGTATCCGGCATCATCTGAAGCACAATCTCTGGATGCCGGAAAACATCATCCTTATCGCGGGCTATCAGTCCAAGGGCACGCTGGGCCGGGCGCTGCTGGACGGGGTAAAGGAAGTCCGGCTGTTTGGCGAGGATATCGCCGTGAATGCCGAGATCGCTGTCCTGCACGGCACGAGCGGTCACGCCGACCAGAAGGGCCTTTTAAACTGGGTCGAGGCGTTCGAGAAAAAGCCGGAGGCGATCTTCGTCAACCATGGCGATACCGAGGCCTGCGAAGCGTTTCAGGCGCTTTTGCAGGAAAAGGGCTATGTCGCCGTCGCGCCGTTCTCGGGCGCGGAGTTTGATCTTGTTTCCGGACAATTCCTTGCGTTCCCGGCCGGACGGTCGATCGCCAAGCGCGGCGCGGCCCGGAAGAAGGGCGTCTTCGACGCGCTCATTGCAGCGGCGCAGCGCCTGCTTCTCGTGGCACAGAGCTGCAAAGAGCGCCCGAACCGCGACCTGACCCGCTTCACCGCGCAGATTCAGGCGCTCATCGACAGGTGGGAGAAGTAAAAACAAGGAGATACCGATGGAAATCGAGTATTATAAGCCCTGTCCGGAATATGACCGCTGCTGTGAGCTGATCGACCGATACTGGGAAGCAGGAGAATATGAAGCTTGCTTCAAAGGGCATTTGGAACTGGCAGAACAGGGCTATCCGCTGGCTGAATGTCAGGTTGGCTGGTTCTATCTGAAGGGACAGGGCGTTCCGCGGGACGACGCGAACGCATTCTATTGGACAAAACGTGCCGCAGAGCATGGCGACTGGGATGCGCAGTATAACCTTGGAACGTTCTATGAGGCGGGGATCGGCACTGTGCGCGATGCGGAGCAGGCAAAACGCTGGTACATCGCTGCTGCACGGCAGGGACAGGACGAAGCGCTTGAAAAATGCCGCACCGAAGGGATTGCATGGGCATAAACTATGAATCAACAAAAAGGAACCATCCGGAGGGACGGTTCCTTTTTGCAGGCTGCACGCTTTCTACGACCGGCGCGTTCATTCTGCGCGAAAATGCGGTGAAAACAGATGCAGCTGGCAGAAGCAGGACTCTGCCCCCCTGTCAAGTCCGGGGCGAATCCGTACTGCCCTGCAAATTTCGAACGCAGAGCGTTTTTACCGCAACATTTTAAACGCATCTGCTCGAAAATCTGGTGTACCGTAACAGGCGGCGCGTACCATAGCGCCCGTATCTTGATGTGTGTGTATGACCGAAAATGATGGGTTTCCCTGCCAGCTCCGGCTCGGTGCTGGCCATTTTGTACCAGACCGCATAATGCACCGGATCGTCATAGCGGTCTGTGTGCTCGCAGTACCGGTCAAGTACGCCGCCGCTGTGCTGACGCACAGAATTTCCGGGCGGTCGAACCCAATGGGTTCGTTCCATGTACAGGGCGCAAAAAAATCCAGACATCATAAAGATGTCTGGATTTTTTGGTGACCCGTACGGGAATCGAACCCATATTACCGCCGTGAAAGGGCGGTGTCTTAACCTTTTGACCAACGGGCCTGGTAGCGG
>CADBOK010000096.1 GCA_902796245.1 Oscillospiraceae bacterium
CACCGAGCTCATCATGGCCGACCTTGAAATGATCGACCGCCGCATCGACAAGGCGCAGAAAAACGCCAAGGGCGGCGACAAGCGCTTCAACCACGAGGTCGAGGTCTTTACGGCCCTGCGCGATTATATGAACGAGGGCAATCTGGCCCGCACGTTCGAATGCTCCGAGGACGACGCCGCCATGATCGCCACCAGCGATCTGCTGACGCTCCGCAAGACGATCTACGCCGCGAATCTGAGCGAAAACGATGTGAACCAGCCCGAGGCCTGCAAGTATTTCACGCAGGTGCAGGATCTGGCCGCGAAGGAGGGCAGCGAAGTGCTGCCCATCTGTGCAAAGCTCGAGGCCGACATCGCCGAGCTCGACGATCCGGACGAGAAGGCCATGTTCATGGAGGAGCTCGGATTGCAGCAGTCCGGCCTTGACCGGCTGATTCAGTGCAGCTACGAGCTGCTGGGTCTTATCTCCTTCCTGACGGCCGGTGCGGACGAATGCCGCGCGTGGACAATCAAGAAGGGCACAAAGGCCCCGCAGGCCGCCGGCAAGATCCATTCCGACTTTGAGCGCGGCTTCATCCGCGCCGAGGTCATCGCCTTCGACGATCTCAAGGCCTGCGGCACGCTGGCCAATGCGAAGGCAAAGGGCTTGCTGCGCAGCGAGGGCAAGGAGTATGTCATGCACGACGGCGACGTCGTGAATTTCCTGTTCAACGTGTAAACAGAACCGAACCGCCCGCAGCCGGACCGGCTGCGGGCGGTTTTCTGCGGCAGGCACGGCAAATGTTTCCGATTTGCCGGAAAAGGGCTTGCGGCGCGGCATTTTTCATACTATAATAGAAGAAAACAGCGAAAAAGGTGAGCTTATGGAGATCAAGCGCGCAGCCGAGCTGCTTCGCGGTCTTGCCGACGGCGTCGACCCCATGACGGGTCGGCCGCTGCCGGACGAGAGCGTCTATAACCGTCCGGAGATCATCCGGGCGCTGCACTGCGTCCTGCGGGAGCTGCAGGAACGCGCCGACGGCGCGGCTGCGGTCAACGCGGGCCGGAACTGGAGCGCGGAGGAGGAAGCGCGGCTGCTGCAGGAGTACGGCGCGGGGCTTCCGATCGAGACGATCGCGCACCGCCACGGGCGGAGCGTCGGCGCCATCGAAACGCGCCTGTCCGAGCTCGGCCAGCGCGACCAGATCCAGTTCAGCATGCGATAAGGAGCAGATATGGAACGAACCAGACTGGAGCTTTTATTCGACCAGGAGCTGCTGCAGAACGCGGAGCAGGCCCGCACCCTGTGCGGCAGCCCCGTGACGCGCTTTGTGCGCAGCGTGCAGAGCGCGGGCGGCGTCGCCGCCGTGCGGGAACGCTGCCGCCGGAACCGTCCATCCGACGCATTTGATTCGCTTGCGCAGGCAGGACGGCTCGACCTGTCCGCAGAGGCCAGCGCCGTCAAGGGCAAATTCGGTACGCTCTTCACTGACGAAGAGGTCAACGCCTGCCTCGCGCTGCTTTTAGAGGCCGGATATTTTCAAAAAGCGGGACGGTGAACACCGCCCCGCTCGAATTTCCGCCCGAGCCCTTTTATGACAGGCATGGAAAGCAAAACGCGGTAGATTTTCATAGGATGCTTATGATATACTGGACGCAGTACACATGGGAGGGAAAGCCATGTATCCGAAAAAACAGCCAAAAAGCGACCGGGAGAAATTCTACGGCGCGTTTCAGAAAAAGGTCGGCTGCAAGCCTGAACAATATCTGCGCAGAAAGCTCGCAGGCGGCATGCCGGAGGCCGAGCTGCGGCGGCTTTATGATATGCTGGCCGTCGAGATCGCCATGAAGGCCCGCTGCACCGCCATCCGCTATGACGCGCTGCATCTGGAACCGGCAGCCGAAACGACTGCGCAGCGCCACATCCGCCGCGCGGCCACGCACGAGGTTCCCGTCTGCGCGCGCTGCGGCGGGCGCATGGTGCTGCGCACCGGGCAGTCCGGCGCGCGCAAGGGGCAGAAATTCTGGGGCTGCTCCAACTACCCGGCCTGCCGGTACACAAAGGACTTTGAAGCGCAGTCATGAAAAATTTTAAATTCATCATCAGCTATGACGGCTCCCGCTATTTCGGCTGGGAGCGCCAGCCGGGCCGCGACACGATCCAGGGCAAGCTGGAGGCCGTTCTGACGCGCATGTGCGGTGCGGACGTGCAGGTCATCGGCGCGGGCCGCACGGACGCGGGCGTCCACGCAAAGGCCATGGCAGCCAACGCCTATATGGACACGGAAAAAACGCCGGAGGAGATCCGCGACTACATGAACCGGTATCTCCCCGACGATATCTGCGTGCAGGAGGCAAAGCTCGCCGCCGACCGCTTCCACGCGCGCTACCGCGCCGTCGGCAAGCTCTACACCTACACCTGCTACGTCGGCGATACAAAGCCGGTCTTCAACCGGAAATACGTCACCGTGCTCGATTACCAGCCCGATCTTGCCGCCATGCAGCGCGCAGCGGAAATTCTCACCGGCGAGCACGACTATAAAAGCTTCTGCTCGAACCCGCAGATGAAAAAATCCACCGTGCGGATCGTCGATTCCATCGAGATCGTCCGCCGGAAGGAGTATCTCTATTTTAATTACCACGGCACGGGCTTTTTGCAGAACATGGTGCGCATCCTGACCGGGACGCTTCTGGAGGTCGGGCAGGGCAAGCGCACGCCGGAGAGCGTCAAACAGACGCTCGAAGCCAGGGACCGGACGCAGGCCGGATATACCGCACCCCCGCAGGGCCTGTGCCTGATGCGGGTGGATTATTAAAGGAGCCTGCTGCAAGGCTGAAGGTCTTCTACAAATTTGCGACTGCGGTTCCACTTGTTCGTAGGGGTCGATGCCCACATCGACCCGTTGGGAAGTTGCGAATTTTCCGAAGATTTCCGAAAAAACGGTGCATTCTTCCGGGCCGATGTGGGCATCGGCCCCTACGATGTTTCGACGAATCCGTCCAACGCTGCAAATTTCAACCGCAAAACTAATTCGCCGCAGATGTTTAAAGGCAACTGCTCACAAATTTGGCCGTCCCGTAACAGGCGGCGCGTACCATAGCGCCCGTAGGGTGAGTATGTGTGACTGTAACAACTAAAAAATTGATGCTTGCCTAAATTGCACCCGCAAAATGCACCAATCGTAACCAAGCGCCCCTTTTCTCCCCTATCTTTTCCGGCAAGGCGGAAAAGACAGGGCCGCCGGAGACACGGCAGAGAGAGGCGTTCGTTATAGCCTCACAATTTCCACGACCGTCAGCACCCGCTCCCGGATGCGGAATCGCACGTCGAAGCCCGCGAAGTTAAAGCCGTAGCGGCGCTCCGGGTCATGCTGATAGCCGGGGATCGGCCCGCAGGCCAGCGCCTGCCGCAGCCCCTCGCGCTTGTCTGCCGGGATCATCGCCTCGAGCTCCGGCGGAAACACGACCGTCAGGGGCTCTGCGTCGCGCTTTCCGTCAAAGCCGTCGACGGCCTCGGGATGGCTGTCCGCATACGGAAGATACGGTTTGATATCATAGACCGGCGTCCCGTCGACCAGATCGGCGCCGGCGACATACAGGACCGGGCCGTCCTTCGTATGAAGGTCGGCCCTGACGAGCTTCACGCACGAAAGCCCCAGCGGATTCGGCCGGAAGGGCGAGCGCGTGGCAAACACGCCCACGCGCGTTTTGCCGCCCAGCTTCGGCGGCAGCACCGTCGGCGACCAGCCCGCGCCCGCGACCTTATCAAACTCCCAGATCAGCCACAGATGCGAAAAATCCGCAATGCCGCGCAGACAGTCCGGATTGCGGTACGGCGGCTCGAACACGATCGTCGAGATGAGGCCGGACGCCAGCCCAGACTGGCGCGGGACGCCGAACTTGGTGGGAAAATCGGTATGGATCCGGGCGATGGGTTCGATGTTCATGGCGGGCCTCCTGCAGGTGATGGTCAAATTGTATCACAGAATCAGAAAAATGCAAAATCCGTTTTACTTTTTCGCGCAAAGCGCGTAAAATACAAGCTGCACAGGAGGTGCGAACGATATGCATGACGAATTGACAGCCGTCGATATCAAAAAAATGGAGCAGGAGGTCGAGTACCGCCGCCTGCAGCTGCGGCCGCAGCTGCTCGAGGACGTGAAGACCGCGCGCGAATTCGGCGATCTCAGCGAGAATTTTGAGTACAAGGCGGCCAAGCGGGAAAAGAACCGCAACGACAGCCGTATCCGGTATTTGGAGCGCATGATCAAGACCGCGAAGGTCATCGACGCGGAGTCGAAGCCGGACGAGATCGGCCTGTTTGACAAGGTGACAATCTACATCGAGGAGGACGACGAGGAGCAGACCATCGAGCTTGTCACCACGCTCCGCCAGAACGCGCTCAAGGGCCTCATCAGCAAGGAATCGCCC
>CADBOK010000097.1 GCA_902796245.1 Oscillospiraceae bacterium
ATTCCGATTTCGATGATACATTTAAATCCATATTATCACATAACGGGATAGAATACAAGAACAATCACAGCGGTGCAAACCGCTGTGGTTGTCAACTGTCTTATGAACACCCGCCTTTCAAAGGGGAGCCTTTGGGTGTGCCGTAAATTTCGGAACACTCCGAACCTTGCAACAAATCCCTTCCGTCATTTTCTTCGAAAATGCCACCTCCCCTTACCGCGCGGGGCGCGGTAAGGGGAGGCTTAGGTGCGAGTTTTTATTTCTGCAGCAGCGCAATGCCTGCCTTTACACGCGCGATCGATTCTTCCTTACCCAGCAGTGCGCACAGCTCCGTCGCGCCGCCGGGGGTCGAGGCCTTGCCGGACACGGCTACGCGCAGCGGCCAGAGCACGACGGAGTTCTTGACCTCCAGCTTTGCCGCCAGCGCGACGAGCGCGTCGTAAAGCGACTCGTTTGTCCACGTTTCCAGCCCTTCCAATACCGGCAGGACAGCCTGCAGGGACGACAGGCTGTTTTCCAGCGTCGTCTTGGACTTCTTGTGGACATACAGTTCCGTGGAGTATTCCGGCAGCTTGTCGATAAAGTCCACGCGCTCGGGAAGATCGGACAAAATCTCGCAGCGCGTCTGCACCAGCGCGGCGACAGCCCGCAGATCGATCGCGGGATTTGTAATCACAGTCTTCAGAACCGGCTCGGCCTTGGCGAAGAACGCCTCGGGGCTGAGCTTTTTCATATATTCCGCGTTCATCCAGCGCAGCTTGTTGATATCGAACACGGCAGGGGACTTCGAAATGCCGGAGATATCGAAAATTTCTGCAAGCTCCGAAAGCGTGTAGAATTCGCGCTCCGCGTTTTCGCCCTTCGGGCTCCAGCCGAGCAGCGCGACATAGTTGAGCACCGCCTCAGTCAGATAGCCCTCGCGGATGAGATCCTCGTAGCTCGGGTCGCCGTGGCGCTTGGACATTTTGTGCTGTGCATCGCGCATGACGGGGGAGCAGTGGACATACGTCGGGATCTCCCAGCCGAAGGCTTCGTACAGCAGGTTATATTTCGGCGCGGAGGACAGATATTCGCTGCCGCGCACGACGTGCGTGATGCCCATCAGATGATCGTCGACGACGTTTGCGAAGTTGTATGTCGGCAGGCCGTCGGATTTCAGCAGCACCTGATCCTCCAGCTCCTTGTTTTCCACCGTGATATCGCCGAAGGATGCATCGTGGAACGTCGTCGTGCCCTCGTGCGGGATGCGCTGGCGGATGACGAACGGCTCTCCCGCCTCCACGCGCTTTTTTGCCTCTTCCAGCGGCAGATCGCGGCACGCGCAGACATGCTTTTTGATTTCACCCGTCTCGCCTCCGGACTCTTCCTCATCGGATTTCTGGCAGAAGCAGTAATACGCGCCGCCCTTTTCGCACAGCAGCTTTGCGTACTTGCCGAACAGATCGCGCCGCTCGGACTGCACGTACGGCCCGACCGGGCCGCCGACGTCCGGGCCTTCGTCGTGTGTCAGACCGCATTCGGCCATGGTCTTGTAGATCACGTCGACTGCGCCCTCGACCAGACGGCCCTGATCGGTGTCCTCAATGCGGAGAATGAACTTGCCGTGGTGGCGGCGGGCGATCAGCCAGGTGTAGAGCGCCGTGCGCAGGTTGCCGACGTGCATATATCCCGTGGGGCTCGGAGCAAAGCGGGTGCGGACCTCGCCGTGCGGGATGCGCGCTTCCATCTGCTCAAAAAAATCCATGATGCGTGTTCCTCCAATAAAAATAAATACAGTGTAAACATTATATAGTTTTTTTCAGAAACAGTCAATCATTGATTGCGCATTCCGGCGGTTTGTGGTATGATATGCGCATCTATCGAATAGAAAGAAGGACGTATCATGGACGAAAAAAAACGCATCTTTTCCGGCATCCAGCCCAGCGGCGATCTGACGCTCGGCTCGTATATGGGGGCGATCAAAAACTGGGTCGCATTGCAGGACGAATATGAGTGCGTCTATTGTATCGTCGATATGCACGCCATTACCGTCCGGCAGGTTCCGGCCGATCTGCGCCGCAGAAGTCTGGAGCAGCTTGCACAGTATATCGCCTGCGGCCTCGACCCGCAGAAGAACATCATGTTCATCCAGTCCCACGTGCCGCAGCATGCGGAGCTTTCCTGGGTGCTGGGCTGCTATACGCAGTTCGGCGAGCTGTCGCGCATGACGCAGTTCAAAATGAAATCGCAGCAGCATGCAGATAATATCACTGCGGGCCTGTTTACCTATCCCGTGCTCATGGCCGCCGATATCCTGCTCTACCAGACCGACCTCGTCCCCGTCGGCGAGGATCAACGCCAGCATGTCGAGCTCTGCCGCGACATCGGCGCGCGCTTCAACAATTCCTTCCCCGATACCTTCAAGCTCCCCGAGGCGTTCATCCCCAAGATGGGCGCGCGCATCATGAGCCTCGGCAACCCCGAGAACAAAATGTCCAAGTCCGACCCCGACGGCTGCGTCTTCCTCATGGACAAGCCCGAAGATATCATGCGCAAGTTCAAGCGCGCCGTGACCGACTGCGAGACCGCCGTCCGCTTTGACAAGGACAACAAGCCCGGCATTTCGAACCTCCTCACGATCTACTGCGCCGCTACCGGCAAGACAATCGAGCAGGCAGAGGCCGAATTTGCCGATCAGGGCTACGGCGTCTTCAAGCCCGCCGTCGGCGAAGCTGTCGTCGAGCTTGTCCGCCCCATCCGCGAAAAGACCGAGCAGCTGCTCGGCGACAAGGCGTATCTGGAAAGCATCTACAAAGAGGGCGCCGCGCGCGCATCCTACATCGCCAACAAGACCCTCCGCAAGGTCTACAAAAAGATCGGCTTCGTCGCGCGGTAACGCACGGAGTCTGCTGCTTCCCTGTAGGGGCCGATGCCCACATCGGCCCGTTGGGAAGCTGCGAATTCGCCGTAGATTTCCGTAAAAACGGCCATATTCTGCCGGGGCGATGTGGGCATCGGCCCCTACATGAGCAGAGCGTCGGCCTCCAACAAGGTTAATCAATCATTATGACAACAAAACAAGTCGTTTACATGCTGCTGGCGATGCTCGTCGCCGCAGCCGTGTCGTTCGCGTCCACGCCGATGGTCAAGGCGCTGGCCTGTAAGGTCGGCGCGATCGACGTGCCCAAGGACAACCGCCGCATGCACAAGGTCCCCATTCCCCGCATGGGCGGTCTGGCAATTTTTCTGGCGTTCCTGCTCTCCGTTCTCGTCTTCGCGGACATTGACCGGCAGATGCAGGGCATTCTGTTGGGCGCCATCATGATCGTCATTCTCGGCGTCCTGGACGATATCATGGCGCTCAAGGCGCTGCCGAAGCTGTTTGTCCAGATTGCCGCCGCAGGCGTCG
>CADBOK010000098.1 GCA_902796245.1 Oscillospiraceae bacterium
GAAATCGTGGAGGAGTAAAGAGAAGAAACCGGTCAGAAACGGGTGATATCAGGGAGCCTCAGCCGCCAAAGCCGAAGCCGAAGGGCCACGAGCCGCCGAACTGATCGCCGTTGCCATAATAGTCCTGCTGCGACTGCTGGGCGTCCTCGGTGGTCTGGGCGGGCAGCGCGTCGGTCTTCTGTTCGCCGACGGTCAGCGTGAGGGTGAGCGTCTGGCCCTGGCGGTAGACGGTCAGCTCCAGCGTATCGCCTGCGGCGGAAGCCTTGACAAGCTTGACCAGGTCATTGCTGCCGGTGACGGTTTCACCGTTTGCCGTAGTGATGATGTCATTTTCCTGCAGACCTGCTTCGGCAGCCGGGCCGTTTTCCGTGACGGAGCGGACAGCCGCGCCCTGCGGCAGACCGTAGCTCTGGCTCTCAGCGGACACGTCGGAGACGTTCACGCCGATATAGGGCTTTACGATATAGCCGTTCGTGATGATCGACTCAAAGATCGAGCGGACCTGATCGATCGGGATGGCGAAGCCGATGTTGTCGATGGACGCCTCAGAGGACGAGCTCGAAGAGGAGTATTTTGCGTTCGTGATGCCGATGACCTCACCATAGAGGTTGAACAGCGCGCCGCCGGAGTTGCCGGAGTTGATGGCGCAGTCGGTCTGGATGAGGTTCATGGTCGTGCCAGTGGAGAAGGTCACGGGGCGGTTGAGCGCGCTGACCGCGCCGGTCGTGAGCGAGAACGTCAGCTCGCCGAGCGGGTTGCCGATGGCGACGACGGTATCGCCGACGTTCAGCGTATCGGAATCGCCCAGAACGACCGGGGGCAGATCCGTCGCGTCGATCTTCAGAACGGCGATGTCGTTGCTCTCGTCGTAGCCGATGAGCTGCGCGTCATAGCTGGTGCCGTCGTAGGTCGTGACCTTGATGGAGTTGGAATTTTCAACGACGTGATAGTTGGTGAGGATATAGCCGTCCTGCGTCAGAATGAAGCCGGAGCCGGCCGCGGCCGCCGTGGTCTGGTAGCCGAAGTAGTTGGTGGTGATGGAGGTCGTGATGCCGACAGTGGAATTCACGTTCTGCGCGTAGACCTCACTCGGCGTGAGCACCGTGCCGGTGTCGATGGACGCGACCTGCAGCGCCGCCGTCTGGCGCTTGCCCTCGAGCATAACGGATGCGTCGGAGGACGCCTGCACCGCTTCCTGCGGCTGCGCTGCGTTCTTCTGCATCAGCGCTGCCGCGCCGAAGCCGGAGCCTCCGCCGACCAGCGCGCAGGCCAGCAGCAGTGCGACGACCTTGCCCGCCCTGCCGCTCTTTTTCCTCTGCTCGGGCGCCGGAGCGGACGGCTGCGGCTGCGCCGCAGACTGCTCAAAGCTGTACGAATAGGAATTGGACGCTTGCTGGTTGGGATCCGATGAAAACTCGTTGTTGTTGAATACTTCAGACATATTGAAAATCTCCTTTCCGCGCACCGGGCGGTGCGTGTGGGTCTTTTGTTTTCGTGCCTTTAGCATACCGCACGAATCTGAAATAACGCTGAAAAATATGAGAACGAATTGTAAAGAAAACATGAAAAAAACGTTGCGGGAGTATGCGCGCACGTTTATATCCGTTATGCACAAAAACAATAACGGGAAATTGTCTGATGCGTACAAAAATGAATTGACAATTTGAAAAAATATGATATAACGAGTATCCGTGACAAAAAGGAGGGACGTGTATATGACACAGGATCTGACAGTTGGAAAGCCGCTTTCGCGGATCTGGCAGTTTGCCGTTCCGGTGCTGTTCGGGCTTCTTTTGCAGCAGGTATATTCTCTGGTTGATACGGCCATTGTCGGCCACGCGCTGGGCGTTATGGCGCTGGGCGGCGTCGGGGCGACGGGGTCGGTCAACTTTCTCGTGATCGGCTTTTGCGGCGGTCTTTGTACCGGCATGGCCATCCCGCTGGCGCAGGCGTTCGGCGCGGGCGAATACCGGCAGCTGCGCCGGTATGTGGCGGGCTGCGTCTGGCTGGGGATTATCATGTCGGCGCTGCTGCTGGCCGTGACGCTTCCGTCCACGCGCGGGCTCCTGCGCCTCATGGGAACGCCGGAGGAGCAGATGGGCTATGCGTTCGACTATATCTTTATCATCTTCATCGGCATCCCCACGACGATTCTTTATAATATGGGCGCGTGCGTCCTGCGTGCGCTGGGCGACAGCAAATCGCCGGTGTGGTTCCTGGCCACGGCCTCGTTCATCAACATCGTGCTCGATCTGCTGACGGTCTGCGTGCTCGGCATGGGCGTGGCGGGCGCGGCGATCGCGACGGTCGTCTCGCAGCTCGGCTCGGGTCTTTTGTGCGTCGGGTATCTGAAAAAGCGCTTCCCCGTCCTGCACATGGAAAAGGACGACTGGAAGACCAGCCGTCCGGAGGCCATGCGCCTGCTCGGCATGGGCGTGCCGGTCGGGCTGCAGTTTTCCATCACGGCCATCGGCTCCGTTGTGCTGCAGAGCGCCGTCAATTCCCTCGGCGCGGTGTGCGTGTCGGGCGTCGCAGTGGCGGGAAAGATCTATACGCTGCTGGCCTGCCCGTTCGACGCGCTGGCCATGGCGGCCACGAATTTCACGGGGCAGAATCTCGGCGCGGGCAAGTACGACCGCATCAAGCAGGGAACGTATGCCTGTATGTTCATCGGGATTTTGTACTGCGTTCTGTTCGTGCTGATCGCGCAGTTCGGCACGCGGTATCTGTCGCTTCTGTTCATGAACGCGGACGAGGCGGCAAGCGTCATGGGCTACACACAGCAGCTGAACGTCGCCTATGCCTATGCAACGCCGCTGCTGCTGGCCGTCAATGTGCTGCGCCTGTCCATTCAGGGCATGGGCTACAGCCGGTTGTCCCTGATCTCCGGCCTTCTGGAAATGCTTGCGCGCACGGCGGTGAGCCTTTGGGCCGTGCCGGCGTTCGGCTTTGACGCGGCCTGCCTGGCAAGCCCGCTTGCGTGGCTGCTGGCCGACTGCTTCCTCGTTCCCGGCTTCTACGGCTGTCTGAACGCCAGACGCCGCCAGGCCGCCCGCGTCCGGCAGGAGCTGCCGGTCGAATAAAAAACCAGGAGCCGCCCCGGATGGGGCGGCTCCTGGCGTCAAGGCTCTGTCTCGTCCAGCAGCTCCAGCAGATCGTCGAGCGCGTCCTCAAGCGCCTCATGGCGCTCGCCCCAGCGTTCATACGCCTTGCTCATCATATCCTCCGGCTCGCGTGCGTCCAGCGCCGCGAGCTTTTCGCGCAGCTCCTGCGCAAGCGCCAGAAGCTCTTCACGGGAAAGGGCCTCCAGTTCCGGTTCCTCCGCGTCTGCGGGAAAGGGAATGATTTGTGCCATCTTGTCTCATCCTTTCAGTTCGTTCAGGATTGCTTCCGCCGTCAGTATGCCGTCCAGCGCGGCGGAGGTGATGCCTCCGGCATAGCCCGCGCCCTCTCCGCAGGGGTACAGACCGCGCAGGCGCGACTGCCGCGTCTCGTCGCGCAGAATGCGCACGGGCGACGAGCTGCGCGTCTCCGGCGCGGTCAGGACGGCGTCGGGCCGCGCGAAGCCATGCAGGCGCCTGTCCAGCTCCGGCAGGGCCTGTTCGAGCACGGAGGTGATGCGCTCCGGCAAGACCTCGTGCAGCTCGCAGAGCGTCACGCCGGGGCGGTAGGTCGGCTGGACGCTTCCCGGTGCCTGCGAGGGCTGTTTTTTCAGGAAATCGCCGACGAGCTGCGCGGGCGCGCGGTAATTGCTCCCGCCTGCGCGGAAGGCCGCCTGCTCGATCTGCCGCTGCCAGTACATGCCGCCGAGTACGGACTTGTCCGGGAAATCCGCGGGGTTCAGCGTGACGCGCAGGGCCGCATTCGCGTTTTCGCCGTCGCGCGCGTGGTCGGACATGCCGTTCGTCACGACGCCGCCCGCCTCGGACGCCGCCGCGACGACGTACCCGCCCGGGCACATGCAGAAGGTATAGGCCGAGCCGCCGCCCGGCAGCTGCACATTCAGCTTGTAATCCGCCGCGCCGAGCCCCGGCGCGTCTGCAAAGGGGCCGTACTGGCTCTCGTTGATCTGCCGCTGCGGGTGCTCGATGCGCACGCCCATGGAAAACGGCTTCGGCTCCATCGGGATCCCGGCGCGGTGCAGCACCTCGAACGTGTCGCGCGCGCTGTGCCCGATGGCAAGCAGGACGCGGGAGGCCGGGATCGTCGTCTCTTCGCCCGCGTGTTCGGCGCGGACGGCCGTGATCTGGCCGTTTTCCGTCTCAAGGCCGGTCAGCTTCGTGCCGAAGCGGATCTCGCCGCCGTAGTGGAGAATTTTTTCCCGCAGATTCTGCACGACCGTGACCAGCTCGTCCGTGCCAATGTGGGGCTTTGCGTCGTATAAAATGTCGGCGCTGGCCCCGGCCTCGGCAAACTGCTCCAGAATCCAGCCGATGCGTTCGTTTTTGACGCCGGTATTCAGCTTTCCGTCCGAAAACGTGCCCGCGCCGCCCTCGCCGAACTGCACGTTGCACTCCGGGTCAAGCTCTCCGGTCTGCCAGAAGCGCAGCACGGCCTCGTGCCGCGCGTTCGCGTCCTGTCCGCGCTCGAGCACGATCGGGCGGAGGCCCGCCATGCTGAGAACCAGTGCGGCGAACATCCCCGCCGGGCCGAAGCCCACGATAACAGGCCGGCTGTCCGGCTGCGTCTGCGGCTGCGGGACGCTGTAAAGCATGTCGCGCGCAATGGACGCCTTCGGGCAGTGGGCCATTTTGAGGATTTTATCCTCCCGGCCCTTTACGGCCACGTCGACGGTGTAGATGATGCGCACGTCGTTTTTCCTGCGTGCGTCGACGGACTTTTTCTTCAGGTCCAGCTGCTTGATCTCGTTCGGAGAGATGCGCAGCTGCCGCGCGGCGGCCTGCACGAGACGGGCCATATCGCCGTCCGGCGGCAAAGAGAGATCGCGGATGCGGATCATCGGGGTTCCTCCATGTATCATGATTTTGATTATCATACCACAGAACCGGCAAAAACGGAAACCAAAAAACTGCCGCGCCGGATTTTACAAAATGTTCACGCAAACGCACGGAGCGGCAGTATAATATTCATTATATTGTATCAGAAGGGAGCGCGCTTCTCCTATGGCAAAAACGATCCTGATCGTCGAAGACGATCCGAATATCTCCGAGCTTGTGCAGATGTATCTTGAAAAAGAGGGCTACAGCACCCGCGTCGCCTCCGACGGCGGGCAGGGCATCGACCTGTTCCGGCAGGTCCGGCCCGATCTGGTGCTGCTCGACATCATGCTGCCCGTGATGGACGGATGGAGCGTCCTGCGCACCATCCGGCAGGACAGCAAGGCCCCCGTCATCATGCTCACGGCCAAGAGCGAGACGAACGACAAGGTGCAGGGCCTGAAGCAGGGCGCGGACGACTATCTCACCAAGCCCTTTGAGATGAAGGAGCTGCTGGCAAGAGTCGAGGCCGTTCTGCGCCGCGCGGGCGGCGAGGACGACAAGACGAAGCCCCGCCGTCTGGTCTTCGACAAGCTGATTATCGACCTTGACTCGTTTGAACTCATCGTCGACGGCAAGCGCATCGAAACGCCGCCCAAGGAGATGGAGCTTCTGTATCATCTGGCCTCCAGCCCGAATCGCGTCTTCACGCGCAACCAGCTGCTCGACGAGGTCTGGGGCTTCGATTACTTCGGCGACAGCCGCACCGTCGACGTCCATGTCAAACGCCTGCGCGAAAAGCTCGAGGGCGTGTCGGACAAGTGGAGCCTCAAGACGGTCTGGGGCGTCGGGTATAAATTCGAGGTCCTGTAA
>CADBOK010000099.1 GCA_902796245.1 Oscillospiraceae bacterium
GAGCTTGCCGTCCTCGATCTCGTCTTCCTTTGCAAGCAGGAGAACAAAATCCGTCTCGCCGACGTTGACCTCGCTGTCGCGGTGGTATTCGAGACAGTTCAGCTTTGTGTTGTAGCCCCAGCACATGCCGATTTGAACCGGCATCCCGCCGTAGGCTCGATTGTGCATCGCATCAATGATGCCGCTTTCCTCCAATGCAGAGATGGACGGCTCATAGGCCGTTCCACTCTCCGGCATGGGGACAGTCTTCATCGCCGCGATCAGCGCAGCCGTGTCAAAGCCGGTCAGAACCTTGCCGTAGGGCTTGAATGCGGGGTCGGAAACAGAGTAAATTTTCATAATTCCTCCTGTTATAGAAAATCACAACTGTAGGGGCCGACGACTCTGTCGGCCCTGAAAATATTGCGAATTTGCCATAGTTTTCTGTAAAAGCAGTGCATTCTGCGGGCGGACAGAGTCGTCCGCCCCTACACGGAACGTGCAGATTGACTTACACCGTTACAGCGAAGAACCCCTTCAGCGCGGGGTAGAGCTTTTTGAAGTTCTGGTAGCGGGCTTCGTATCTGGCGGTCAGGGCGGCGTCCGGCTCGGTCGTGGATGCGACCTCGACGAGCTTGTCCGCCGCTTCCTGCACGGAGGCAAACTTGCCGCAGCCGACCATGGCGAGCATCACCGCGCCGTAGCCGGGGCCCTGCTCGGTCTTGACCATGTCGAGGGGAATGCCGAGGACGTTGGCGAAAATTTTGCGCCACAGGGGGCTCTTCGCGCCGCCGCCGCAGATGTTCGAGCGCGGGATGGCGATGCCAAGCGACTTTGCGACCTCAAACGAGTCGCGGATGGCGAACGCCACGCCCTCCAGAACCGCCTGCACCATGTCGGACCGGCTCGTGTCCATCGTCATGCCGGTGAAGGTGCCGCGGGCGTTCGTGTCGTTGATGGGGCTGCGCTCGCCCATGAGGTACGGCAGGAAGTACACATGATTTTCGCCGAGCTTTTCGTCGGTGATATCCGCCTGTTCGCCCGCAAAGTCGGACGTTTTCAGAATTTCTTCGCACAGCCACTTGTTGCAGCTCGCAGCAGACAGCATACAGCCCATCAGGTGATAGCCGCCGTCAGCGTGCGCGAAAGCGTGCAGGGCGTTATTGGGGTCGACGCCAAACTTGTCGGACGAGATGAAGATCGTCCCGGACGTGCCAAGCGAGATGTTGCAGCCGCCGTTTCCCACCGTGCCCGTGCCGACCGCCGCCGCGGCGTTGTCGCCTGCGCCGGCCACAACCTTCACAGTTTCCGGCAGTCCCAACGTCTGCGCGGCTTCCTTCGTGAGCGTGCCGACGACCTCGAAGCTCTCAAAGAGCTTCGGCATCTGCGATTCGGAAACGCCGCAGATGTCCAGCATTTCCTTCGACCAGCATTTGTGCTGCACGTCGAGCAGGAGCATGCCGGAGGCGTCGGAGTAATCGCAGGCATGGACGCCGGTGAGCTTATAGGTCAGATAGTCCTTCGGAAGCATGATCTTTGCGATCTTTTTGAAGTTTTCCGGCTCGTTTTCGCGCATCCAGAGAAGCTTCGGCGCGGTGAAGCCCGCGAACGCAATGTTGGCCGTCAGCGCGGAGAGCTTGTCCTTGCCGATGGTATTGTTGAGATAGTCGACCTCCTTGAAGGTTCTGCCGTCGTTCCACAAGATGGCCGGTCGGATGACGTGATCAGCTTCGTCCAGCGCGACGAGCCCGTGCATCTGCCCGCCGGAGCCGATGCCCGCGACCTGCGAAGCGTCGAAGCCGCGCAGCAGCTCCGGAACACCGGTCACGACCGCGCTCCACCAGTCCTCGGGCTTCTGCTCCGACCAGCCGGGATGCGGGAAGATGAGGGGATATTCCTTTGTGACTTCGTTTTGGATCGTGCCGTCCTCCCCGACAAGCAGCAGCTTGCAGGCGGACGTGCCGAGATCAATGCCGATGAATAACATAATGCACATAGCTCCTTTCCCAGTCATGAAGGTCTTGATACTCTGATTTTATACTAGATTTTTTCAAAATTCAATCTCATTTTTCGGAGCCGGGCGCGTCAGCCCCCAAAGCCTCCCCTTGCCATGCTCCGCATGGTAAGGGGAGGTGGCATTTTCGAAGAATATGACGGAGGGGATTTGCAGCAGATTTCATGGTGCTCCGAAATCTGCTGCGTTCGAATCCCTTCAGGCCCTTTGGGCCAGCTTCCCTTGTGCCCAAGGGAAGCCTTGGGGTTGTACGGATTCGCATCGGGCTTACGCTTTTCGTGGCTGTCTGCCGCTCGACCTCTCAGGCGCTGCGCGCCAGCTCCCCTTGAAAGGGAGCCTTGGGTACAGTGTGAAAACTTTTACTTCATAAAATCTTAAGGCGTTTCCCGCTTGTTTGTTCATAGGATTTTGGATATGATGATAGCACAGAGAAGAAATTGGAGGGAAACGCATATGCAGCATATTCTGGTCTGCGACGATGAGAAGGATATTGTCGCGGCTTTGAAAATTTATCTGGAATCCGACGGCTACTGCGTTCACACAGCCTGCAGCGGCGAAGAGGCGCTGCGGGTGGCGAAGACGGAGCCGGTGCAGCTGGCGCTGATGGATATCATGATGCCCGGCATGGACGGCATTACGGCCATGGCGAAGCTGCGGGAATTCTCCAATATCCCCGTGATTCTGCTCACGGCCAAGTCCGAGGATTCGGACAAGATCCTGGGCCTCAGCGTGGGCGCGGACGACTATATCACGAAGCCGTTTAACCCCGTGGAGGTGCTGGCGCGGGTCAAATCGCAGCTGCGGCGCTTTTTGCAGCTGGGCGCGGCGGTGAAGGCTCCGTCAGAGCTGACGGTCGGCGGCATTGCGCTCGATCATGACGCAAAGCGCGTCACGCTCGACGGTGAGCCGGTCGCGCTGACGCCGAAGGAATATGACATCCTGTATTATCTCATGCAGCACCCCGGCAAGGTCTTCACGCCTGCGGAGCTTTACAGCGCCGTGTGGAACGAAGCGCCGGTCGGGATCGACAATACGGTGGCGGTACACATCCGCCATCTGCGGGAAAAGCTGGAGATCAACCCGTCCGAGCCCCGGTATATAAAGGTCGTCTGGGGCAAGGGCTACAAGCTGGAAGGAGACAGATCATGAAACAGCTATACGGAAAGCTCTGGGTCAAGTGTACGGCCATCGCGCTGCTGATCGTGTTTGCGGTATTATTGGCAGCCTCGGCATTGGGCATCGCGTATCTGATTAATTATGGCGCCTAC
>CADBOK010000100.1 GCA_902796245.1 Oscillospiraceae bacterium
ATCATGGCGACACGGTCAGCGGTGTTGTCGCCGGCGGGCTTGAAGTAGCTGAACTCCACGCCGTTGTCCTCGCAGAACGCCTTGCAGGCTTCGTACGTGGTCTGGTTGAAGGACTGGTCAGTAATGTCGCCGTAGTCGGTGATCATCGCGACGGCGTACTCAGAAGCCTCGACGGGCTCCTCTTCGGTCTTGGTTTCCTCAGCGGGAGCGGGCTCTTCGTCCTTGGTCTCCTCGGTGGGGGTGGTATCGGTGGTCTCAGCGGGTGCGGGTTCGGTCGTCTCGGCGGGCTTGGATGCGCAGGCAGCCAGGCTCAGAACCATGACCAGAACCAGAAGCAGTGCAAGATACTTCTTCATTTGAAAATCTACCTCTTTCATAATATTATTCCGCCTCAGACGGCAAAGCGCACGCCGTCGGCAGAACTGTCCTCCGTACGGGGACAAGTTTGATTATATCAGCTTTCCGGGCCAATTGCAATGGATTTTCACAAATCTGCCCGCAGGATTTACACTTTTTTCATCTGGAGCATCCATTTCAGAATCCGGAGCGCCGCCTTTTCCAGGCCGATGCGGTCGGAGGCGGGCGTTTCATCGCCCCAGAGCATGCCGCCGTAGCCGCAGTCGAGCAGCCACGCGCGAAGCAATGGGCTGCGCTCCGTGAGCCGCTGGCCGGAGATGGCGCAGTCCGGCAGTCTTGCCGCGCGGCAGCCGCCGGCGGCGATCTCGAAGGAGCGGCCGTACACGTCGCGCAGCGCGGACTGGGAAACGGAGACGGCCTCCGGCAGGCTCTGCGCGTGCAGAACCGCTGTCCCGTAGGGCCACGCGCCCGCAGCCAGCGCCGCAGTCATGACGCCGCAGACGACCGGGTCCTCCGACCATTTTTCTGCGAACCGCGCTTCCTGCGGCGTGCGCATCACGTTCGTATCCGGCCCCAGCCAGAGCTGGACGCCGAGCTCCGCCATTTCGAGCCCCACCGCGCGGCCGACGGCGCGGACGGCTTCCGGGTCAAACGAGCAGGCCAGCTGCGCGGGCGCGGGGAAGACCGTCGCGCACTGCCGCCGGATGATCTCGCCGGTTTCCTCATCGGGGATATCGCGCAGCAGGCGCAGGCCCTGCGCGCCGCCAGCGATCTGGACGGCGGGAATGCCATAGCGCTCGATTGCCGCCGACGCGCCGAGTGCGCCGGGGACGGAGGCCGGTTCTTTGCCGAAGCCGCAGACGAGCCGCTCCAGATTTTCCGTGTCCATATCGGCTACCAGATGGAACACGCTGCACCGGCCCTCGCGCACGTCGGCGAGCGTATGGTGCTCCCCGTCCGGATGGCAGCCGGTGAATTCCCGGCCCTTTTTGCGGCTGCGGCGGGGCAGATTGCGGTCGGAGAAGCGGATGGCACGCTTGTGCGCCTGTTCGATCTCGGCCAGATCCTCGGGGAACTGGAAGCAGATAGCTTCGGGCCGCCTGCGCTCCTGTGCGGCGGGCAGGGTGAGCGGCTCCGCCGCCTGCACCACGGCGCTGCGCGTCAGACGGATGGAGCCCGCCAGATAGCAGGCGCGGCTGCTCGTGCCGATGCGGATATCATAATATCCCGCGTCCAGAACGAACGCATGCGCGCGCTCGCGGTAGACAGAAAGCTCCGTGATGGGGAAGCGCAGCGTGACGGTCTGGCTCTCGCCGGGGGCAAGCAGACGGCTTTTCCGGAAGCAGTTCAGAACGCTGACCGGCTGCGTCAGATCGCCCTCGGACCGCGTCACATAGACCTGCACGAGCTCGCTCGCGGCAAAGTCCTCGCCGGTATTGACAAGCTCCGCACTCACCGTCACGTCGCAGCCGTCAAGCCCTGCCGAGACGCTGCCGAACGTGACCGTCCCGTAGCTCAGCCCGTGGCCGAACGGATAGCGCACGGGCACGCCGAAGGAATCAAAATAGCGATAGCCGGAAAACTGATCCACCGCGGCGCAGGCGTCGGCAAACGCCTCGGCGCGCTCGGGCCAGCTGAAGGAAAGATGGCCGGACGGCATGACCTTCGCCGTCAGCACATCTGCAAGCGCGCCGCCCGCCTCCTGTCCGGCAAGGCCGAGGAAGACAATTGCGCCGCACGAGAGCGCGGCCTCGTTCAGCTCAATAAAGCCCGGCGCGGCCAGCACAAGTACCGTCCGTTCAAACACGGACGTGACGCGCGTGAGCATGGCCGTCTCCTCCTCGGTCAGCTGCAGGCCATACCTCTCCGGCGTCCGGCCGATGACGACGACAGCCGCCGCGCAGTCGTGGCGCAGAGCGCCGAAATCGAGATTCGTCAGCGGCATTTCGCCGCCCTCCGGGTGCTCTACGGCCCAGGTGCGGTCTTTGCGGGCCAGAAGCGCGTCGGGCCTGACCGTCTCGCTCGCCGCAAGTCCGTCCAGCACGCCGATGGAGCGCCAGGGCGTCATGGTCTTATCAAAGGCGGGCGTCTGAAGCTGTTTGACGCCGAATACGGCGACGGGCAGCGGCGCGCCGTCCTCCTGCGGCAGCAGCGGGAGCGTCCGGTTTTTGTTCTGCAGCAGCACGATCCCGGCCGCAGCAGCGGCGCGCGCAGTCAGCGCATGGTCGCTCATTCTGAGTGTGATATCCATATGTGTTCTCCTATTTTGTTGTCAATGTATGTCGAGCCTGCTTTGACAGGCGGGGATGCGTCGATCAATGCCTCCTCTTGCCGCGCCCCGCGCGGGAAGGGGAGGTGGCATTTTCGAAGAAAATGCCGGAGGGGATAGGCTGCAAAATTCAGAGTGCTTCCCGAATCTGCTGCGTTCGAATCCCCTCAGTCAGCTTCGCTGACAGCCCCCCTTGAGCCCAAGGGGGGCCTTTGGGGCGAATAGGGAAAGTCTGCTCAAATCTTCCCCAGCTTTCCGGCCACGTAGCCGGACGACCAGGCCCATTGGAGGTTGTATCCGCCGCAGTCGCCGTCGATGTCCAGAACCTCGCCGCAGGCAAACACACCGGGGGCGAGCCGGCTTTCGAGCGTGTCGGCGCGGAATTCCGCCGTCCGGACGCCGCCCGCCGTCACCTGCGCGCTCTCAAAGCCGGAGACGCCCGTGACGGGGAGAGAGAAATATTTGATCGCATTTACCAGCGCGTCCAGCGCCGCGTCGGAAACGGACGCGAGCGGCTGCGTGCCGAGGCCGCAGGCATGGCAGAGTGTCCTGCCGAGGCGCGGATGGAGCATACCGGAAAGCAGCTCCTCGCCAGCGAGCGCCGGGAACGCTTCGCGCCGCGCCTGCAGGAGCGTTCGCACCTGCGGCGCGGGATAGTCCCGCAGAAAATCGAGCAGCAGCTCAGACGCCTGCGCCTGTCCCGCCGCCCGAGAAAGTGCGAACGCGACCGGGCCGGAAACGCCCGTCTCGGTGAACTGTACCTCGCCCGCGTCCTCCTGCATCGTTCTGCCGTCCGCGCGCAGGCGCATGCGGCAGTCAGCCCGGACGCCCTTCAGCCCTCGGATGGGGGCCGGGTCCGTGCGGATCTGCGTGAGGCTGGGGTGCAGCGCCGTGCGGCTGTGGCCGAGCTGCGCAAGCAGCTCGTAGCCGGACATCGTTCCGCCCAGCGCCTTTCCCGCGCAGCCGCCGCAGGCGACGATCAGCTTATCGCCAAAATACGTGCTGCCGTCCGCGCCCGCGGCCTGATAGCCGCGGGCTTTCTTCTTCACGCTCTGCGCGTCAAAGCCGCAGACAAGCTGTACGCCCGCCTGCGCCGCGGCGAACCGCAGCACGTCCAGAACGCTGTTGGCCTGGTCGGACAGGGGGTAGACCCGCCCGGACGGCTCCGCCGTGGTGAGAAGGCCCAGCGCATAGAAAAACTCCAGCGTTGCTTTCCCGTCAAACTGCGAGAGCGCGGCGCGGGCGAAGATTGCGTCCTGCCCGTGATAGTGCTCCGGGGATAAATCGAGATTCGTCAGGTTGCACCGGCCGTTGCCGGTGGCGAGCAGCTTGCGCCCGACGCGCGACTGCCGTTCGAGAACGGTGACGGTATTCTGTTTGTCCTGCGCGGCGGAAAGTGCGGCCATCAGCCCGCTGGCCCCGCCTCCGAGAATCAAAACCTTCATGTGCTGCTCCTTGGGGTGCGTGGTATGGAATATGTACAATTTCTGTAGGAGCCGACGACTCTGTCGGCCCCTGAACGGTATCGAATTCGCCGCAGTTTTCCGTAAAAGGCGCTGCCTGCTGCGGGCGGACAGAGTCGTCCGCCCCTACAAGTGCTCCTGGTCCTGTTACTGCATCCGCTGCTCCAGCGCGGCCAGGCGCAGGCTGGTGCAGAAGATTTCCATGGCCTGCTCCAGCTCTTCGACCGGGGGCAGGGACGGAGCGATGCGGATGTTGGAATCCTGCGGGTCGCGGCCGTAGGGGAACGTCGCGCCCGCGCCGGTCATGACGACGCCCGCCTCTTTGCACAGCGCCAGCGTGCGCTTTGCAAGGCCCGGAGCCGTGTTGACCGAGACGAAATAGCCGCCCTTGGGCCGCTGCCAGGAGGCGATGCCGAGCGGCGCAATCTCGGTGTCCAGATGGCGCAGGACGCACTGGAACTTCGGGTTCAGAATGGCCGCGTGCTTTTTCATGAGTTCAAGTGTATGGGCCTTGTTCTTCAAATAGCGCACATGGCGAAGGGAATTGACCTTGTCATAGGAAATGGTCTGGATGCCGATGAGCTTTTGCAGATACGCCTGATTCTCCTCGCTCGTGGCCATAACGGAGAAGCCCGCGCCGGGGAGCGTGACCTTGGATGTGGAGGCAAATTCGTAGACCATGCCGTCGTTGCCCGCCTCGCGGCAGAGCGTCAGGATGTCCCGGAAGGGGACGAATTCGCCGTCAAACTCGTGGATGCAGTAGGCGTTGTCCCACATGAGGGCAAAATCGGGCGCGGCGGGCTTTAAGGCCGCGATGCGCGCGATGGTCTCGTCGGAGTAGACGATGCCGTCGGGGTTGGAGTATTTCGGCACGCACCACATGCCCTTGACAGCCGGATCCTTGACGGCTTCTTCAACCAGATCCATATCGGGGCCGGTTGGGGTCATGGGGATGGTGATGAGCTCGAAGCCGAACGATTCGGTGATCTTGAAATGGCGGTCATAGCCGGGGGCCGGGCAGAGCCACTTGACGGTATCCAGCCTGCACCACGGCTTTTCCGAGCGTGCAAGGCCGTGCGTATAGCCCTTGCTGACCAGATCGTACATGAGCGTCAGCGACGCATTGCCGCCGATGAAGCACTCTTCCGGCTTGCAGCCGAGCACATCCGCCCAGTATTCCTTCGCTTCTTTGAGGCCGGAAAGCTCGCCGTAGTTGCGGGCGTCGACGCCACCGGAGATGCAGTCCTCCGGGGTCTTGAGGATGCTCAGGATATCGGAAACGAGGTCAAGCTGTTCCTTGCCGGGCTTGCCTCTTGCCATGTTGAGTTTCAGCTCCTTCGCCTTCAGCGCGTCAAACTGTGCCTTGACTGCCGCGTATTCCTCGCGCAGCTGTGCGGGGGTCAGATTCTGATATGCAGTACTCATGCCGTATTGATCCTTTCTTCCATCCATTCTTTGCAGCGCGGCTGCTTAAATTCAGTATATCGCGTCTGCCTGTTAAAAGCAAGCAAAAAGCCCGCTTTCCGTCCCGGACGGCAGCAAAAACGGCATTCCCGAGGGCGGGAATGCCGGAGGAGCGTATTGCGGCGGGTCAGAACCATGTTCTTGTCCGGGAAAAGCGGAACAGCTCCCAGAGCGTGATGAGCACCTGCACGGCGGCGCAGACGACGAAGATGAGGCTCAGGTTCGGAATGGGGATGGGGATCGACAGATAGATGCAGGCGCCGGCCGACCAGATAAGGGCCGTGATGGAAAGGGTCTGCATCAGAATGCCCCACCAGAGGGAGGTAAAGACGATGCAGACGATGCTCGACACCGGCACGGCGTACAGGAAAAACAGCCACGACGGGAACGGCACGGCGGCGATGGTGAAGGCGGTGAACAAAATCGCCGCGATGACGAACACCAGCGCCACGGAAAGAAGCAGCACATAGATATGAAAATGCGGGTTGGCCTTTTTGGGCGGCTCCTCTTCTCCAATGAGGTTGCTGACGGTCACGCCGTAGAGCTGCGCGATCTGCGCGAGGATGTACACATCCGGCAGACCCTCTCCGCGCTCCCACTTGGAAACAGATTTGTCGGAGTAATTGAGCTTGCGCGCAAGATCCAGTTGGGTGTCCTTATGGGATTTGCGGTAAGCGGCGATGTTTTTTGCGACGGTTCGCCGCAGTGTCTGTTCGTCCTGAAGCATAGGGACGCCCCCTTCCCGAAAAGCATTGATATGACAGGAAATTCTACCGCCGGTAGAGTGCCGCTCTCCGACGGATATCGCGCCTGTCCGCGCCGGTAGGGTGCATTTTGCGCGCCCAGGTGCTAGAATACAGACAGTTTCGGAGGGCTGTCGACGGGCCGCCGTCCGGGCGATATACTGTCATATAGTATATCACTTTTTTTCATCCTGTGCAATGAGCATTTTCCGCCCGCTGCACGATACGCTCCCGGCATCTCACACACCGTGCCGGGGGCGTTTTTCTGCGAATTTTTACCGGCGCTTGCGTTTTTCCGCGCCGTATGCTAAACTGAAACCATAAAAACAAGAAGGGAGCCTGAGAGCATGCGCATGATCTCCTGCTGAAAGCCTGGCACAATCGTAACACTCCGGCGGTGAAGACCGTCTGGTTCGTTGTGCCTGTTCGCGGGAAATCTGCTTTGTCTCTCAGCTTCCGTGCAGACCGTCTGCCCATTTTACGGCAGGCGCAGGATGCCCTTCGGCTGTGGGATCGTTTCCCGCAGCCATTTTTTGATTTGATGGAGGGCATACGATGGCATTGATCCAGATTACAGACCTGACCTTTGCATATCCCGGCAGCTTTGACAATGTGTTTGAGCATGTCAGCTTCCAGCTCGATACCAATTGGCGGCTCGGTCTGACGGGCCGCAACGGGCGCGGCAAGACGACGCTCCTGCGGCTTTTGCAGGGGCAGTATCCCCACCAGGGCATGATCACATCCCCCGGCGGGTTTGAGTATTTCCCGTATCCGATTCCCGACGCGGCGCTTACGCCGCTGGAGCTGCTGGAGCGCAGCTTCCCGGACGTGCCGGAATGGCGCTTCCGGCGGGAGCTGGCCCCGCTCGCGGTTGCAGACGATGTGCTGTACCGCCCGTTTTCCACCCTTTCCGGCGGCGAACAGGCGAAGCTCCTGCTGGCGCTCCTGTTTGCGCGGGAGGGGCGGTATCTGCTCATCGATGAGCCGACGAACCATCTGGACGAGACGGGCCGCGCGCTCGTCAGCCGGTATCTGGCGAAAAAGTCCGGCTTTCTGCTCGTCTCGCACGACCGCGCGTTTCTGGACGGCTGCGTCGACCACATCCTGTCCATGAACCGCAGCAGCATTGAGGTGCAGAAGGGCAGCTTTTCCTCGTGGTACGAAAATAAGCAGCGGCAGGACGCCTTTGAGCTGGCGCAGAATGCGCAGCTCAAAAAAGAGATCGGCCGCCTGAAGCAGGCTGCGCGGCAGTCGCGCGCGTGGGCGGACAAGGTGGAAAGCACGAAGATCGGCCCGCACTCGGCAAAAGTGACGGGCGAGGCCGACGCCATGGGCGGCCGGGCCTACATCGGCGAGCAGTCGCGCCGCATGCAGCAGCGGCGCAAGAATCTCGAACGGCGGCAGAACGCCGCCATCGAGGAAAAATCGGCGCTGTTAAAAAACATCGAACAGCCTGCGCCCCTGAAGCTGCGGCAGCTTCCGTATCACACAAGCCGGCTGGCTCTGCTGCGGGACGTCTCGGTGTGCTATGGCGGCGCGCCCGTCTGCTCCGGCGTGAGCTTTTCCATCGAGCAGGGCGACCGGATTGCGCTGCGCGGCGCGAACGGCACCGGGAAGACGAGCCTTCTCCGTCTGATCTGCGGCGAGGATGTGCCGCACACCGGGACGGTGGAGATTGGCTCCCGGCTGCAAATTTCCCATGTGCAGCAGGATCCGTCCGGCCTGCGGGGCGATCTGTCCGCCTATGCCGCGCTGCACGGGCTGGACGAGAGTTTGTTCAAGGCGATTTTGCGCAAGCTGGACTTCGCGCGGGTGCAGTTTGAAAAGGACATGGCGGACTTTTCCGCCGGGCAGAAGAAAAAAGTGCTGCTGGCGCGAAGCCTGTGCGAGCCGTCGCATCTGCTTGTCTGGGACGAACCGCTCAATTATGTGGACGTGCTCTCGCGCATCCAGCTCGAGGAGCTGCTGCTGGAATTCAAGCCGGCGATTCTCTTCGTCGAGCACGACCGTATGTTCTGCGAGCATGTTGCGACGAAGACCGTGACGCTCTGACGGCTTGACGTTTTGCGCGCCGCCGGATACAATAACAGAAACAAACCGGAAACGGAGGGAAACCGGAATGGACAAACAGGCCGTCGAGCAGCAGCTGTGCCAGCTGCCGGTCAGCCAGTACGCATGGGTCGACCCGCACAAAATTGAATTTTCTGACCGCGTCCGCTACGTCTGCGAGCATGAATGCCCCATGTACGGAACCAGCTGGGCCTGCCCGCCCGCAGTCGGCACGGTCGAAGCCTGCCGGGAACGGGTGCTGTCTTATCCGGGCGCGCTGGTCTTCACGTCGCTTGCTGAGGTGCGCGACATTGCGGACATGGCCGAGACGCTTGCCACGCGCGGCGCGCACGAGGCGCTTACGCGGCAGGTGCGGGACATTCTGCTGCAGTATTCCCCCGATGTACTGACGCTCTCCACGGAGTCGTGCGCGATCTGCCCGAACTGCGCCTATCCGGACGCCCCCTGCCGCCATCCGGACAGGATGTTCCCGTGCGTCGAGAGCTACGGCATTGTTGCCACCGCGCTGGCCGAACAGAACGGGATCGAGTTCTATAACGGCAATCTCGTGACATGGTTTTCCGTGCTGTGCTACCGGTGAAAACAAAGACGCCCCTTGTCATGCGCACTGCATGGCAAGGGGCTCGTTCCGTCGAGTCCATTTCCCCCTGACAGGGGGAATCGGCTCCTGGAAGGGGAGCCTTTTGGGGGAGCTATATCCGGAACAGGCGTTTTGCGTTTTCTGCTGTTGCGGCAGCCACGGCTTCCGGGGAGAGGCCGCGGAGCTCCGCGATTTTTTTTGCCACGAACGGCACGAGGCTCGGGTCGTTGCGGCGGCCTCTGAATGGCTCCGGGGCCATGTAGGGGCAGTCCGTTTCGATGAGGATGCGCTCCAGCGGGATCTTTTCCGCGACCTCGACCGCCTTGCGTGCGTTTTTAAACGTCACGACGCCGGTAAAGCCGATGTACCAGCCGCGCCTGACCAGCTCCTTCGCCATCTCATAGCTGCCGGAGAAGCAGTGGAACACGCCCGTCACGTCCGGGAACTTATCGATGATGCGCAGCCCATCCTCGTGCGCCTCGCGCTCGTGGATTACGACGGGAAGAGAAAGCTCCTGCGCAAGCGCCATCTGCATCCGGAACGCGCTTTGCTGCACATCGCGCGGAGGGTCTTCGTAGTGATAATCCAGGCCGATCTCGCCAATGGCCTTCACGCGCGGATCTTTGCACAGCGCGCGGTATTCTTCGATCCGCGCTTCATCCACCTGCGCCGCGTCGTCCGGGTGGCTGCCGACAGCGGCCCAGATCCAATCATGCTGATTGGCCAGCTCGACCGCGTGATAAGAAGACGGGCCGTCGAATCCGATCTCCATCATGCCGGTGACGTTCGCCGCGCGCATTTTTTTCACAATGTTCACAAAGTCCTGTGCAAAACAGTCCTCGCCCAGATGGGCGTGAGAATCAAAATACATCGCTTACTCCTTTGACGGCTTATTCTGTTCCAGCCAGATGAGCAGCACCGCGATATCCGCGGGCGATACGCCCGAGATGCGGCTGGCCTGCCCGACGGACAGGGGGCGGATCTCGCTCAGCTTCTGCCGCGCCTCGACGCGCAGGCCCTGAATGGACAGATAGTCGATCGAGTTCGGCAGGAGCCGTCCTTCCTCGCGGGCGAATTCCTCGACCTGCTTCTGCTGGCGGGCGATATAGCCCGCGTATTTCATGCGGATCTCGACGGCCTCACGGATGACGGGCGGCAGCTCCGGCCGCTCCGGGTCGAAGGGGGCCAGATCGTCATAGCCCAGCTGCGGGCGGCGCACCAGATCGGCAAGGCGGGCTGAGCCCTCGACCGGCGCGGTACCGTGCGCGCGGAGCATGTCGTTCAGCGCTTCGTTCTCGGCGACGCCCGTGGCTTCCAGCCTCTTGATTTCCCGCGCGACCGTGCGGTATTTCTCCTGCACGGCGGCGTTTTGCGCGTCAGGCACAAGCCCGATGCGGTGGCCGATGGGCGTCAAGCGCTCATCGGCGTTGTCCTGCCGGTGCAAAAGCCGGTATTCCGAGCGTGAGGTCATAATGCGGTAGGGCTCGTTCGTGCCCTTCGTGACCAGATCGTCGATGAGCGTGCCGATATAACCGTCGGAGCGCTTTAAAACTATCGGCTCTTCGCCATTTAGTTTCAGCGCCGCGTTTACGCCCGCGACGAAGCCCTGCACGGCAGCCTCCTCATAGCCGGACGAGCCGTTGAACTGACCCGCGCCGTAAAGGCCGGGAATTTTTTTGCTTTCGAGCGTCGGCAGAAGCTCGGTCGGGTCGATGCAGGCATATTCGATGGCGTAGGCCGGGCGCATCATCTCCGCGTGCTCCAGCCCCCGGATGGAGTGGAGCATGTCGAGCTGCACATCCTCGGGCAGCGAGGACGAGAGGCCCTGAATGTATAATTCGTCCGTATACAGCCCGCACGGCTCGATGAACAGCTGGTGCCGGGGCTTGTCCGGGAAGCGGTCGATCTTCGTCTCGATGGACGGGCAGTAGCGCGGGCCGACGGACTCGATCATGCCGTTGAAGAGCGGAGACCGGTCATGGTTGGCCTTGATGATCTCGTGCGTTTTTTCGTTCGTGTAGGTCAGATAGCAGACGGCCCTGTTTTCCGGCGGCGTTTCGGTCGAAAACGAGAAGGGGACGGGGTGCTGATCTCCGGGCTGCAGCTCCATCTGCGACACATCGACCGAGCGCCTGTTCACGCGCGGCGGCGTTCCGGTCTTGAACCGGCGCATGCGAAGGCCGAGCGCCGACAGCTGCTCCGCCAGACCCACGCCCGCCTGCATGCCGTCCGGGCCGGAGGCATACGCGCAGTCGCCGGTGATGACGCGCGCGTCCAGATACGTGCCGGAGGCGATCACGCAGGCCCTGACGGAGTAGACCGCGCCGAGGCGCGTGACGACGGCAGACACATGGCCGTCCGTCAGGCAGAGCTTTGTGACCATGGCCTGCTTGAGATCAAGATTCTCCTGCCGCTCGAGCGTGCGCTTCATGTCCTCCTGATAGCGCCGCCGGTCAGCCTGCGCGCGGAGGGAGTGGACGGCGGGGCCCTTACCGAGGTTCAGCATGCGGTACTGGATGCACGAGCGGTCGGCAGCCTTTGCCATTTCCCCGCCCAGCGCGTCAAGCTCCCGTACCAGATGGCCCTTGCCCGTGCCGCCGATGGCGGGGTTGCAGGGCATGTTGCCGACGGCGTCGAGATTGATTGTAAACACGACAGTCTTCAGTCCCATCCGCGCGCAGGCAAGCCCGGCCTCAATGCCGGCATGGCCCGCGCCGACAACGGCGACGTCGTAGGTTCCAGCGTCAAATTCCATTCGAATCCCTCCAATACGGGTGCTATTTTATCAGCAAACAGGCTCTTTTTCAAGAAGCCCGCCCGCGTGCGGAAAAAAATTCCGCCGCGACAGCGTTCGGCAGACTTTTCCCCGCCCGGGTGCTATCTTATAGCTACAGCTTATCCAATGCGAGCGCACTTCATATCCCTGGCCGCGGCCTCGCACCGCAGCCAAATCCCACAACCCCATCTTCCCCGGCCAGAGCTCTGGCCGGGGTCTTTTTTCGATGCGCCGCCCGGCATCGGACGCGCTTTTCCAAAGGCCCCCTTAGGCTCAAGGGGTCGATTCCCCCTGTCAGGGGGAAATGGCCTGTAGGGCCAAAAGGGGCAGGGACGCTGTCAGCGAAGCTGACTGAGGGGATTCGAACGCCGCAAATTCCGGACGCTCTGAATCCTGCAGCAGGAAGTTTCGGCAGCGGCGCTTCCCGAGAGGTGTTGACGAATCTTCCATTTTCGGGTATGATATAGAGAATCCTGCCGTGGAGGTGTGTGTACGGATTTGGATGAGGCAATGATGCGCGAAGCGCTCCTGCTTGCGCAGGAGGCGGCGGCGGA
>CADBOK010000101.1 GCA_902796245.1 Oscillospiraceae bacterium
GATTTGGTCGGAGTGTCGGGATTCGAACCCGAGGCCTCTTGGTCCCGAACCAAGCGCGATACCAAACTTCGCCACACCCCGTCAGCTTGGATATTATATGAGGAAATCCGCGATTTGTCAAGGGGGAGACATGAAAATATTTTTTAGTGCATACGCTTGCCAGAGGAGGTGTGTGCGATGAAGGAAAACAGGGTGAAAAACGAAAAGCAGGCGGGCGCGGGGATTTCGCGGATCTATTTACTGCTGGCGATGCTGGCGCTTGTGTGGACGCTCAAGACCTGTGTACCGGCGGTCGACGAGGCGATCACGAGAATTGCCGGAGCAGCACAGAAAACGAAAACCGTGCAGGCGTTTTCGGCGCTGACGGAACGGCTGCGGGAAGGGGAGGCCGTGCAGGAGGCGCTGTCCGGCTCGTTTGAGATTCTGACCGGTGCCGGCGATTGAGCTCCGGCCGGGCTTTTTTATGTTTGCGATCGTCCTTGCGGCGCTCGACCGGAACGGCTCTGTGCTGCCCATCCTCTGCGCAATGGCGGTACATGAGCTGGCGCATATCGTCATGATGCTGGCCTGCGGCGGACAGGTGCGGCGGCTGACGCTGCGGTTTGCAGATCTTCAGCTTGCAGCGTCCGGCCTTGGCTACCGGCAGGAGCTGCTTGCGGCGCTTGCCGGGCCTTTGGCCAATCTGATCTGCGGCGCGGCATTCTGCATGCAGCGGCCTTCCTTTGCCGCATACAGTCTGATGCTGGGGATCTACAATCTGCTGCCGGTCTGGCCGTTGGACGGCGGGCGGATGATCCGCTGCGCGCTGCTGGCCCGTCTGCCGCTTGCGCAGGCAGAGCATATTTCGGGGATCGTCAGCCTTGTATCCTGTGCCGCCCTGCTGTTGATCGGCGTGTTCCTGACCTTTATCAGAAAAGCAGGCCTCTGGCCGCTTGGAACAGCGGCCTATCTGACCGTGCGCCTGCTGATGCTTGCAAGACGTGCAGATGTCGAGCGCTGAGTGCGAGCTTTTTGTTGCTTTTTTCGGCGTGAACAGGTACAATAGAGTGAATCACAAAAGAGAAGGAAGCTATTCATGACAGACCAGTTCCACAGGCTCCTCATGCGTGTCCAGAAACCGGCGCGCTATGTGGGCGGAGAATATAATCAGATCATCAAAGATAAAACGGACGTTGACGTGCGCGTTGCGTTCTGTTTTCCGGATACCTACGAGATCGGTATGTCCAACATCGGCATGCGAATCTTGTATGGCGTGATGAACGAGATGCCCGGCGTCTGGTGCGAACGGGTCTTTGCGCCGTGGGGCGATATGGAAGACGAAATGCGCGCGCATGATCTTCCGCTCTGGGCGCTGGAAAGCCACGACGCAGTTAAGGACTTTGATCTGGTCGCGTTTACGCTCGGCTATGAGATGTGCTATTCAAACGTCCTGAACATGCTGGAGCTGGCGCAGATCCCGCTGCTGGCCAAAGAACGTGACGGCCTGGAAAACATCGTCTTCGCCGGCGGCGTCTGTGCAGTCAACTCGGAGCCGCTGGCGGACTTCATTGATTTCTTTTCCATCGGAGAAGGCGAGGAAAGCACGCCGGAGATCATCGAATGCTACCGCGCCGCAAAAAAGAAGGGATTGACCAAGCAGGAATTTCTGCATGAGGTCGCGAAGATTGAGGGCGTCTATGTGCCGTCCCTTTATACGCATACTTATTATGAGGACGGAACGCTTGCCGCCATCACGCCGGAGCCCGGCGCACCGGAGCGTGTCAAAAAGCGCATTGTGCAGGACTTGAACACGGCGTATTTTCCGACGAAGACCATCGTTCCGTCGACCCAGATCGTCCATGACCGGTCGAATCTCGAGATTTTCCGCGGCTGTATCCGCGGCTGCCGGTTCTGTCAGGCCGGGTTCTGTTACCGGCCGATCCGGGCAAAGTCGGCGGACGTGTTATGTAAACAGGCAATCGAATCCCTTGAGGATTCCGGCAACAGCGAGATCACGCTGGCCAGCCTTTCGACCTCCGATTACCGTGAGCTGGAAGCGCTGGCTGACGGCCTGCTCGAGTACTGCGAGCCGCGCAAGATTAACCTGTCTCTTCCGAGCCTGCGCGCGGATAATTTCTCACGGGAGCTTATGATGCGCATCCAGAAGGTGCGAAAAAGCGGCCTGACGTTCGCGCCGGAGGCCGGAACGCAGCGCCTGCGCGACGCGATCAACAAAAATGTCACGGAAGAAGAGATTCTGTCCACCTGCGCCACAGCCTTTTCCGGCGGCTGGAACAGCGTAAAGCTCTATTTCATGCTGGGCCTGCCGACTGAAACGGATGAAGATGTGGTCGGCATCGCGGAGCTGGTCTATAAGATCCTTCAGGTTTGGCGGGAGAACGGCAGCGGGAAAAAGCGCGGGCTGTCCATCAATCTGGCGACGGCGTATTTTGTCCCGAAACCCTTTACGCCGTTCCAGTGGGCGGCGCAGATCACGCCGGAGGAATACCTGCGGCGCGTCCATCTGTTACAGGCAAATCTGCATGCAAAGTGCGTCGATTACCGTTATCACGAATCTGACCTCAGCCGTCTGGAATCCGTTATGGCGCGCGGCGACCGCCGCGTCGGACAGGCGCTGCTGGAGGCGCACCGTCTCGGGTGCAGGCTCGACGGATGGGACGAGTATTTTGACTACGAAAAATGGCTGGAGGCCTTCCGCCGCGCGGGTATTGACCCGGATTTCTACACGACGCGCGGCTTCGCCGCAGACGAGCTTCTGCCGTGGCAGACCATCGACGTCGGCGTTACAACAAAATTTCTGCTGCATGAGCGTGAAAAAGCGCTGCGTTCGGAATCGACACCGGACTGCCGCACACACTGCAACGGCTGCGGTGCGCGGATGCTGAGCGAAAGGAGGCTGTGCGATGAATCGCCTGCTGTTTGAAAAGACCGGCGACGCGGTCTGGCTCTCGCATCTGGATCTGATGCGTGTGTTCCAGCGTGCGTTCAAGCGCGCGGATATCATGATCTGGCATTCGCAGGGTTTCAGCCCGCGCGCCTATGTTTCCATTGCGCTGCCGCTTCCTGTTGGCTCGGAAAGCGGCTGCGAAATTCTGGACTTTGAGATTCAGGACGGCTCCGTCGATCTTGCAAAGCTCCCGGCACTTCTGAACCGCACCATGCCCGCGGGTATCCGGGTGCTGGAAGCGTATGAAAGCGCCGTTAAGATCAAGCACCTGACGCGCCTGCGCGCGCAGATCACGCTGGAATATGACCGCGGCATCCCGGAACAGGCAGGTCGGGCAATCGCAGAGCTGTTTTCGGGAGGACCGGTGCTTGTGAAGAAACGCACGAAGAGCGGCGGGGAGGCGGAGCTCGATCTGAAGCCCATGATCTTTTCGCTTTCTCTGCGGGAGGCGTCTGCACAGGAGCTGGAACTGACAGCGCTTGTCTCCGCACAGAACCCGAGCTGCAATCCGCAGCTGCTGGTCAATGCGATCGAGACCCATCTGCCGGAGCAGAAACCGGATTTTGCGCGCATCAAGCGCCTGGAAATTTACGATGAACAGGGGAATCCGTTCCGCTGAAAGGAGAAAGCTATGCAAGGCCATGTATCAATTTTGAGCGTCAGTCCGGAAGCGGCTGCCATGATCGCCTCCGGGGGACGGATCTCCACAATGGACGGCACGGCGGACGAGATCTACGCGAAATCGCTTGCCGCCGGACAGGAGAAAAACGAAAAGCTGATCGGTAAGGTGCTCTCATCCGGACATACGTCGGTATTGGAGCATTGTTATGTAAACTTATCATTTGAAAACGTCTCCGTCCTGGCGGAGCAGTTTCTGATCGAATTCCGGCTGGCTTCGTTTACAGTCAAGTCACGGCGGTATGTCGATTTTTCCAGGGCCGGATTTGTTTCGCCGGATTTCCCGGACGACACGCAGAAGGCAGTATTTGAAGATACGGTCAAATCCCTTTTCGGCATTTATGATGCATTGGAGGCAGCTGGCGTCCCGAAGGAGGACGCACGGTTTGTCCTGCCATACTGCTTCTGCAGCAATTTTTTCTGCTCCATGAACGCGCGGGAGCTTGTGCATGTGATGAACGAGCTGGCCTACGGGCGCGGCAGCCGCATTCCGGAGCTGCGCGCGCTTGGTGAGAGCCTGTTTGCGCAGTGTGAGCAGCAGCTGCCGTTTCTGGCTGTCCGAAAGCCGGAAGCTTATCGTCAGTCGGACGGATTCTGCCCGCGGCCAGTACAGCTGCTCACGTTGAACGCGCCTGTCACGGTCCTTGCCGCGCCGCAGGACGCGGAAGGGCTGATCTGTAGTGCGTATCAGCTTGCGCGCGGCTATGTGCCGCAGCCGCTGACGGAATCGGAGCAGACAGCGCTGCTCAAATCTCTTCTGGCCCAGCCGAGAAAACGGGAACTGGAGCAGGTGGGATATACGCTGCTGTTCGGCGGATTGTCGCTTGCCGCGCTCACGCACCTGACGCGCCACCGGATGCAGGCGCTCTGCGCGCCGGAGCTGCTGAAAGCGGCGCGCTATGACCGCTATGTCCTGCCGGAAAGCGTCCGGCAGGCTGGGATGGAAGCGCAGTACCGCGGCGCGTTCCGGATGGCAGGAGAAGCTGCCGCACAGCTTCGGGCAGCGGGCGTGGGGGAGGATGCGCTGTCCTACCTGCTGCTCAGCGGGCAGACGGTTCCGGTGCTGACGACGATGAATGCCGGAGAGCTGTACGTTTTTTTCCGTCTGCGCTGCTGCAATCGCGCCCAATGGGAGATCCGCGACGCGGCCTGCGCCGCGCTTGCCGCGCTGCGGAAGACCTCGCCGCTGCTGTTCAGCCTCTACGGCCCGACCTGCTTCGTTTCCGGCAAATGTCCGGAGGGAAGAATGACCTGCGGCCGACAGGCTGAGATCCGAAAACAATTCAGCGAATAAGCAAATACCCCTGAACGCCTGTGAGAAAAAGGCGTTCAGGGGTATTTTCAGCTTTTGTGCAGCGCGTTATGCTCCTTTTGCAGTTCCTCGTGCAGCTCAAGCAAGTTCCAGCCCTTGTTTTCGTCTGTCAAAACAGCCTTCAGCGCGACGGGCGGGAGCTTTGCGGCCCGCATGGCCTGCAAATACAAATCAAGCTGCGCATCTGAAAAATGCGCGAAGACGAGCAGCTCGCCGGAAAAGTCTTCTCCGTCATAAAAGCTCTCGAAGCTGTCGAGATCGCCTGTCAGCGAACCGATGGCGTTCAGATACTCCCATTTCTCTACAACGCGCACCTTCACGCCAAGCCGCATTGCGGCCATGCGCAGCCGGGCGAGCTTTTTTGCAGAAAAGTGAACAGCCAGAATCACAGGCGTCATGCGCGCACCTCCTGACTGCCTTCGCGCAGGAAGCCCGCCCACATCAGAAGCCCGGCCAGCGACCAGAAATAGGCCATCATATACGGCTCTTCGAAGATGTTCTCAAATCCGCAGTGCACGAGAACCCCGCACAGTCCGGCGAAAATACCCGCGCACAGCGGATACAGCCGGGAAAGTCCCTGCTTTTTCTGCTGCGCCGTGCGGTAAAGTGCGCGGCAGCCGTTTGCGAGGAAGTTGAAGACTGTGAGCAGGAACGCGGCGAGGCCCGTATAGCCCATCTCGATCATGAGCTTGAGGTAGTAATTATCAACGTAGAAATAATCCTGATGGTCGATAACCTGATTCTGCATGGCGACTGCGCCGCCGAACATGCCGAGGCCCACGCCGGTCGCTTTTCCGCGCTGCTCCAGAAGCGTCATCGCCACGAGCTTGCGGCCCGCGCGGCCGCCGGAGGTATTGGCCTCCGCGAAATCAGCCGTGAACAGGAATCCGATGCGGCTGCGCACGAACGGCAGCGTACACGCAACGCATCCCGCCGCAAGCAGCAGCACCAGCAGCCGCCGGTCGACCAGCAGCACGAAGATCACAATGGCAAGCGCCAGCGCCATCCACGCGCCGCGCGACATCGTAAACAGACAGCCGAAGCACATGCAGAACGCGCAGCTCCATGCAAGCACCTGCAATCTGCGGCTCTTCGTGTAATAGGCGAGTCCCGCCGCCATCGGCGCGAACATCGTCATAAAATCGCCCATGATATTGGGACTGCCGAAGATGGAGTACACGCGCGTGCGCACAGAGGATTCCGAGTGCGTCATCCAGCTCGACGGGATGGGAACGGCTGCGATATACTGATAGATCCCGTGCAGCGCGATAACTGCCGCCAGAATGACGAGCGCCAGATAGACCCGCATGAAGTCCCGGTCGTCATGCACCAGCCGCGTGACAAGGAAGAACCAGAGCATGTACTGCACAGTCGCGCGGAAGCCGGAGATCTGGATGGAGTAAAACGGCGTGACGACGTTCATGAGAACGAAGCAGACCGTAATGAACAGGCAGACCGGAAGATCAAGCGGATTGCAGCCGGTTTTGAGCGGCGTTTCACGCCCGAGACGCTCGTAGATCACATAACCCAGCGCCAGCAGCATCAGACATTCGTCCCAGCACGACGACAGAACCGGCACGGCCAGAAGATCGCGCAGCACATAGTCGATCACGACGTACATGGAAAGCGCGAATAAAATCACGCCGTGCAGCCCATCAGAAAACAGCCAGGAAAACAGGCGGCTGTTTTTGCCGCAGCGCACGAAAAAACGCCAGATGCGGCACAGAACTGAATCTTCGAGACAGTCCTTCAGTCCGTGCCGCGCGGCAAGCCGCGCGTTCAGCCGGGCCAGGCGCTTCGCGCTCCGGCTCTCGCGCGTCGGCGCGTCCGGCGCGGACAGCCGCCGGAGCAGCCACGCGCGGGTTCTGCTCGCGCGCCAGGTGCGTCCAAACCATGCGAAGACTCTGCTTGAATGCGCCAGCGCCGAAAACCAGCCGCCGATGGCGAGCAGCACCCGCCACAGAAGGCTCGAAGCCAGCATGTCAGCCATCGGTGACCTCCAGCGCGCAGATCAGACCCGTGAGCTCGAATTCGCTGGTCTTGAGGATATATTCATAGCCGACGCGGACCTCCTGTGGCCCGACCTTATAGACATTGCCGGTAAACGATGTGCTGGCCTCGACAGTGATATACAGGCGCAGGTGGCCGTTTTCACCGGCGTAGTCCTCAGTCTGCACATCGGTGATGGACGCGGCGATGACTTTGGAGTCGTTGACAAGGGATTTGCCGATCTGCGTTTCGGCGAAGTGCGCGATATCAGCGGGAACATCCTCAAATTCTACGGTATAAACGGCTTTTTTCTCCGTGCCGGTCACGGCAGCTGCGGCCTTCCTGCCGCCGAGCTTCCAGACGACCGCCGCCAGAACCGCGACAATCAGCAGCACGACCAGCAGATCGATCAGATTGATCTTGCCGAACAGACGGCCTTTTTCATCAATCAGTTTCATGTAGTACCTCCCAAAGAGTTTTGCAGTTGATTTGCCCCATTGAATCAGGTATAATAAGGAACGGTTCAAGGAACATTCCAGCCTATTTTACAGTATCTTACCGCGAGAAACAAGTGGTAATTCAAAAATGAGGATTTCCGATATGAAGGTATTGCATTTGATCTCCGGCGGCGACGTCGGCGGCGCGAAGACACACGTGCTGTCGCTGCTGCAGGGACTTGGACAGACCGAACAGGTGCGTCTGGTCTGCTTCCGCGAAGGAGAGTTTGCGGAGGATGCGCGAAAGCTCGGTATCGACACGGTCGTCATGGAGACCTCCGTGCAGGCGGCCATCGGCCGCCTTGCGCAGATGATCCGTGCCGAGGGCTTTCAGATCGTCCACTGCCACGGCGCGCGCGCCAATCTAACCGGCGCAGTTCTGCGCCGGAAAATTCAGGTTCCCATTGTCACGACCGTCCACTCCGACTACCGCCTCGACTATCTGGGCCGCCCCCTGCACCGGCTGACCTACGGCACGATCAACACTGTCGCGCTGCGCATGTTCGACTATCACATCGGCGTGTCCGATGCGATGGCGCAGCTGCTCATTTCGCGCGGCTTTGACCCGCAGACGATGTTTGCGATTTACAATGGCATTGATTTTTCTCCCGTTGTGCCGAAGCTGGACAGGCAGGCGTATCTGCGCTCCGTCGGCATGGAGACGGCGGAGGATACCGTCGTGTTTGGCATCGCCGCCCGGCTCGATCCGGTCAAGGACGTCGGGACGCTCATCCGCGGCTTCTCTCTTGCCGTTCAGAAGCATCCCAATATCCGCCTGCTTATCGCGGGCGACGGCGAGCAGCGCCAGACGCTGGAAAAGCTGGCCGCTGACACCTGCCCGCCCGGCAGCGTCGTGTTTGCGGGCTGGGTCACGGATATGGACAGCTTCTATCACGCGCTGGACGTCAATACGCTGACGTCTCTTTCCGAGACCTTCCCCTACGCCATCACCGAGGGCGCCCGTATGCGCTGCGCGACGATCGCGTCGAACGTCGGCGGCATCCCGTATATCATCGAGCATGGCGTGACGGGCCTCCTGTTTGAGCCGCAGAACGCCGAAGCGCTCGGCGGCTGTATGGCCCGGCTGGCGGAATCTGCGGCCATGCGCGCGCAGCTCGGCGAGAACCTGTATGAAAAAGCCTCGCGCGAGTTTTCCATCAGCGCCACTGTCGGCAAGCAGATCGAAATTTACCAGACCATCCTGCGCCGCACAGCCATGCCAAAGAAAAAGAAATACGGCGTTCTGATCTGCGGAGCCTACGGCAAGGGCAATGCGGGGGACGATGCGATCTTAAAGGCGATCCTTGCCCAGATGAAGGCCATCGACCGCGACATGCCGGTCTACGTCATGTCGCACGACCCTGCCGAGACGCGCCTGCGGTACCATGTCGGCTCTGTGCACGTGTTCGACCCCTTCCGCTTCTGGCCGCTCATGCGGAAATGCAGGCTGTTTATCTCCGGCGGCGGAAGTCTCATCCAGAACGAGACGAGCACGCGCTCGCTGAATTATTATCTTACAACCATCCGTATGGCGCATGCCGCGGGCTGCCGCGTCATGATGTACGGCTGCGGCATCGGCCCCGTCAGCGGGGAGGGCAGCCGCCGCCATACCGCGCGCATCCTCAACCGCTGCGTGGATAAAATCACGCTCCGCGAGGATCTTTCCCGGAAGGAGCTTTCCGACATGGGCGTGATGCAGCCGGATATTTCCGTCACGGCAGACCCCGCGCTGCTGCTGCAGCCTGCGTCTACCGGCGCGGTGGACAGCTATTTTCTGAGCAATGACCTCGACCCGAACGGAAGCTACGCCATGTTCGTCCTGCGTCCGTGGAAAAACCTTGCGGAGCATTTGCAGGCGATCGTGGATGCTGCGATTTATGTAAACCAAAAGCACGGGCTGACGCCGGTCTTTGTCGCGTTGGAGCCCACGCGCGATCTGGAGATCAACCGGCACGCAGCCGGTATGCTGCCGTGTAAGGCCTTCGTTCTGCCCGCCCCGCGCGACGAGCAGCTGACGATCGGCATGATGCAGAAGATGCGCGTGATCGTCTCCATGCGGCTGCATGCGTTGATCTTTGCATCGTCAGTCGGCGCGCCGCTGGCCGCGATCTCCTACGACCCGAAGGTCACCGGCTTCATGGCCTATCTCGGCCAGAAGCACTGCATGGAGCTGGCCGACGTGACGAAGGACAGCCTGTGCGCCCTGATTGACGATGCCATGCAGACGGCGCAGCCGTATTCGACCGACCGCCTGTGCCGCCTTGCGGCGGAAAATGAAGAAGCGGCGCGCAAGCTGCTGGAGGAGTCCGTATGAGAAAAATCGTTTGTCTGGCCACATCCCCGTGGTATCCCATCCCGACGCGCAAGCAGCAGGTCATGAGCCGGATTCCGGACGCGGAAATTCTCTATTTCGACCCGTCTATCACCTATATCGCCCCCATAAAAGACAAAGCCGCGCAGCCGGGACTGACGAATTACAAAAAAGCGGGCGTTCATCCGCAGGAGAATATCACGGTTTATGCGCTGCCGCCCGTGCTGCCGTTCTTCTACAAGTTCCGTTGGGTAAACAAACTGAATCAGCAAAAGATTGCACGTTTCGTCCGCGAGAAAATGCGAGAGCATGGCTTTGAGGACGCTGTTTTGTGGGTCTATTCGCCCGTCACAGCCGACCTTGTCGATCTGGTGCCGCATAAGGCGCTGGTCTACGATTGCGTCGACCGGCATTCTGCCTACGGCGGGCTGATGGAGCCGGCGCTTGTCGATGCGATGGAGCTGGAGCTTGCGGGAAAGGCCGATCACGTCTTCGCCACCGCCGATGCGCTGGCCGAGCGCTTGCGCGCAGCCCAGCCGAAGACGGACATGATCCCGAACGGCGCGAATTTTGAGCGCTTCGTGCAGGCTTCGCAGCCGCAGCCGCTCCCGGAGGATCTGCGGGGCATTCCGCACCCGGTCTTCGGCTTTGTCGGCGCGCTGCAAAGCTGCATCGAGTATGAGTATCTCGAAGCAGCGGCGAAGGCCCGCCCGGATTGGAGCTTTGTCCTGATCGGCAAGGAAAAGCCCGGCGTCGACCTGTCCGCGCTCCATGCCATGCCGAATGTGCATTTTCTCGGGCTCAAGCCGAACGAGCAGCTGCCGCAATATCTGGCGTATTTTGACGCCTGTCTGAATCTGTTCGCGAAAAGCGACCTCAGCAAGGACGTAAGCCCTTTGAAATTCTACGAATATCTGGCCACGGGCCGACCCATCGTCTCAACGAAGCAGCCGGATCAGATCCTGCAATACGCGCCGCTCATTGAGATTGCCGACAGTCCGGAGGAATTTATCTCCGCCTGCGAAAAATCGCGTTCTGACACGACGCCGGAGCGGATTGCTGCCCGCATCGAGGCAGGCCGCGCCTGCTCGTGGGACAGCCGCGTCGCGCAGATGTGCGGAATCTTGGAAGGGCAGGGGATTCTGTGATGAAAAAGCTGCTCATCACCGGCTTCGACCCGTTCGGCGGCGAGGCTGTCAATCCCGCGTTCGAGGCCGTGCGGCTGCTGCCGGACGAAATTGCAGGATTTGAATTATGTAAACTTGAGATCCCAACTGAGTTTATCAGAAGCGGTGTAATGCTGAAAGATGCGATCCGAACGCAGAAGCCTGACGCGGTTCTCTGTGTCGGACAGGCCGGAGGCCGCACGGCCGTCACGCCGGAGCGCGTGGCGATCAACCTGATGGATGCGCGCATCCCGGATAACGCTGGCTGTCAGCCGGTCGATACGCCCATTGTGTCGGACGGCCCGGCAGCGTATTTTTCGACGCTCCCCATCAAGGCAATCGCCGAACGAATTCAGAGTGCCGGCCTGCCTGCGGCGGTTTCCAACACTGCCGGAACCTACGTGTGCAACAGTCTTCTGTACACGCTGCTGCATACGGCGGCATTGGAATATCCGGGCCTGCGCGGCGGTTTTCTCCACGTGCCCTATGCCATGGAGCAGCTTCCCGGTAAGCCGGAGGGTACCTTTGGCTTGCCCGTGCCCGACATCGCCCGCGCGTTGACCTGTGCGGTCGAGGCGATTGCAGCGTTTGGATAAAGAATTCCACCGGCCCAGAGTATATGGGCCGGTGGTTTTTGGATTGGAAGAACATACAGCCATGACCGCAGCGCGTCGGAACGGAACCGAAAGAAGCGGCGGAGAAAACGCGGGGATCCTGCGCGTCAACGACTGCGGCGGAGCAGCTTTCCGGCCATCGCGCCGGTGTATTGGTCGTCGCGGACAGCACAGACACCGCCGACGTAGACGCGCCGGATGCCCTCATTGGGCAGCAGCGGCTGTGTATAGGTTGCGTGATCCGTGATTTTTGCGGCATCAAACAGGGTCAGATCCGCATCCATGCCGGTCTGAATGCGGCCTTTCCCGGCAAGCCTGTAAACCTCGGCAGGCATACCGGTCAGCTTGCGGATGGCTTCAGCCAGCGAAATACGCTTTTCTTCCCGAACCGCGCGGCGCAGAACGCATGGGAACGTCGCAATTGAGCGCGGATGCGTCACTTTCATACCCGGCACGTACAGCGCATCGCTTCCGAACATGCACAGCTCGTCTGCCATCAGGTACGATAGGAATAGCCGCCTTTTCCTTTCCCAAGGAGCTTGATTACAGTATATTCTGTATCGTTTACCGTCATTGTGTCAGGCTTGCGCTGCTTTAACTGCTTCAGATTTTCCAGCACGAACGGGCTGTTTGCAGCGATGCGCCCCAGCGTAGGGCATCCGTCCATCTGCCCGCAGTCCGCGCAGGTATCCAGTCTCTTTTCCCGGACGCAGGTATGTACGGGGCAGAGCCTGTCGCAGAACGGCGTTTTTGCGCCCTCTGCGCGGCAGCCGGTGCAGGTTATCATGTCCGGCGTGATCGTTACCCCGTTGAGCCTCGTCCACAGGGCGGCGGTTTTCTCACGCAGAGTGTTGTCGTTTGTAATTGTTGCGATGCGGGCGTCGCATGCTTCACAGTTCAGCCCGCAGCAGCCAATCAGTTGGTTTGTGTTTTTCATAGTTGTCTCCATTTAAAGAGAAAATTTTCATAGCGTCTTTTCCCGGCGCGGCTCACATTTTCTGCGTGAAACGCCCGTCCGAACGAACTCATCAGGGCGGTAATACTGGCTTTGTAATTCATTCATTCTCCTTTTGATTTCATAAGCCGAGACTGATTGCATGGCAGCTCCTCCCGGGTTTTCATTTCTATGCTCCGTGCCGGTCAATTTCCGGAAAAGATAAAGAAGCTCTGCTGTGCATAGCGGCCTGCTTTTTTGAAGCGAGTGATATAAATATTGTCCGGAAGCAATGTTCCGGTTTTCCACACAGCCTCAAACTCCTCCGTTGTCAGAACCCGGTTGTATTGCGCATCCGATGCGTTGGCATTCTCCGCAAGAGAGTCTGCCAGATATATGTACTGCTCGTCATAGCCGACAACGACAGCATAGTGCGTATCTCCCGGAATCCGGATGAAAACGATGACCGGATTTCCCTCTGCCAACCGTTGCTTCAACGTGTCGACACTCCCATGATAAGCCTTTGAATGATACCCATGCCGCTCAAAAACATCCATGATACTGTTTGCGGAAACGAAGCCAAGCGGTCGTTTTAATTCCGGAAACAGAGCCTCTCCGTCCGCATCTTCCCCGAAGTGCCGCAGAAGATAAGCAGCAGCATAGGCTGCACATTTCCCGTTTGTCTGGTAGTCGATACGATTTTCTGCACTTGCACAGAAGAACTCCGGCGGATAGTAAAAAGACTCAACCTCGTCCCTCGGAGGGCTTATGTACGCAAGAAAACCGATCGCCGCAGCAATGGTCAGGAGGAGTGCAATACCTGCGGCGATCAGGCTTATTTTTCGCATCTGCATTGCCGCTGCCCCCCCAAAAAAACTTTATCTTGCCGGCTGGCTGCGCGATTCTGAAAACAATCCATACGATGCAAACCGGTTTACCGGAATGGACCCGTTTTATCACAAAACAGATTAAATAATATGCATCATACAATGTGCATTGATGATTATACTTTGAAAAGATAAATTTGTCAACGGCTCCTGCGCATGATTGAGCCGCTTCCGGAACATTCGGTTGAGCGCTCCGGACGCTTCGTTTCCTGCGCAGCCGCGGTATAATGGCCTCCTGAAGCGAAAAACTATGAATAAACTGGAACAGATGCTCTGTTTCCACGTCGTTCAGCGCAGACGTTGGTTCGTCCATAATGAGAACTTTCACATTGTCCGAAATGACCTTTGCAAGCTCAATGAGCTGCTTCTGCGCGACCGAGCAGCTTCCGATCTGCATCTTGGGATCCAGCTCAAGACCGACCAGCTTCATAATTTCGGCAGAACGGCGGTACATCGTCTTGTAATTCTGGCGATGGCGTGTTCAGATACGCCTCCGCAAAACCGTCCGGCTCCGTCTCCGGCATTTCATAGACTTCGGCGCGCGCATAGTCCATCTCGTTCATCCGCTCCACGATCCTATCTAAGATTTCCTGTTTGCTGGTATAGTGCTTATACAGGGCAGCTTTCGTAAATCCCAACCGCCCTGCAATATCATTCATCGATGTCCCAAGACAACAGTTCTGCAAACGCACCTGCTGCCTCAGCGGTTTTTTAGCATATGACGGCGGCCCGCAGGTTTTCCTGCGGGCCGCCGTCAACACAAATGAAAAGAGGAATCATGAAATATGCTTTATAACTGTATTATGCCGCTGTCTGCATATAAATCCATCACATTTCTGAAGAGCGGCAGGTTTGCACACGGAACCGAAGCAATGCGGCACCGCTGCCGCTTCTGCGCATCCATGCGGGCCGGAAGAACTTTACCGGGCCATTTGTTTGAGCGCATTATACGCGCGCCGCAGGCAAAAGTCAAGCGCTGTATGGGAAAAAACAGTATTAGAATTTCTGAAGGCGGCGTTCAGCAATATGAATAAATCAAATGGGTGAAAATTGTTGACATTAACGATACACATCACTAAAATAAATAAAAATCCTTTTATAAAGACATGTGTGCATGATGCGAGGACATATTTGGAAGACGCCTGCATGCTTTCAAATGTGGGCTACACCAATACTCTCTGAACACAATACGAAAGGATGTGCTTGATATGAGCAAGAAAAGAAGCCTTGGTGTGATTGGTCTTGGGCATGTGGGCGCGCACGTTGCGTATGCGCTGGCTGTGCAGGGCATAGCCGACGAACTGATTCTGGTCGATCGGAATGCGCAGAAGCTTGCCAGCGAGGTACAGGATCTGCGCGACGCGGCTGCCTATCTGCCGCATAGAGTCACGGTCCGCGCGGGCAGCTTTCCGGATCTTGGCGTGTGTGACGTGATCGTCAACTGTGTGGGCAGGATCGAACTGCTGCGCGAAAGCCATGACCGGCTGACGGAAATGGACTACACGATCCCGGCTGTGCGCGGCTATGTGCAGCAGCTCCGGGAAAGCGGCTTTGACGGCGTGCTCATCAATATCACGAATCCATGTGACATCGTAACCCGGGAATTGGCGCTGGGACTCGGGCTGCCGCGCGGCCGCGTATTCGGCACCGGAACGGGGCTCGATACCTCGCGGCTTTTAAGCGCGCTCGCGCGTCAGACCGGCATCGACCACAAGTCCATTACCTGCTATATGCTGGGCGAGCACGGAAACCAGCAGTTTGCGCCCTGGTCCTGCGTGAGCTTCCGCGGCATGCCGCTGGATGTGTGGGCGGAAACAGACGAACGCTTCCGCTTTGACCGTGAAGCTCTGCAAAAAGAGTCCATCGGCGGCGGCTGGGTCACCTTTTCCGGCAAGCAATGCACCGAATACGGCATCGCGACGACGGCGGCCCGGATGGCGTACATCGTTCTGCACGATGAAAAGGCCATTATGCCGGCCAGCGCCGAGCTCTGCGGCGAATATGGCGAGACGGGACTGTTCGCGGGCGTTCCGTGCGTCCTTGGGGCAAACGGTGTGGAGCAGGTGATCGAGCTTCCGCTCAGCGCGGAAGAGCGGGCGCAATTCCACAGCTGCTGCGAGGGCATCCGCAGCAACATGCAGCATCTTAAAGAACTGTAAAAATCATTCAGGCAGGAGGCTATAACGATGAACATCAGCATGACAAAAACAACGCATCCCGGCAAGCTGCCGCCGGCCGGCCAGCTCGGCTTCGGCTCCGTGTTTACAGACCACATGTTCCTGATGGATTATACGGATCAGGAAGGATGGCATAACGCACGCATCGTACCCTTCGGGCCGATCAGCATCTCTCCGGCAGCAAGCGTTCTGCATTACGGCACAGAGGTCTTCGAGGGCCTGAAGGCGTACCGCCGTCCGGACGGAGCGGTGCAGCTGTTCAGACCCTGGGAAAATGTCGCGCGTCTGAACCGCTCCTGCGACCGGCTGGGCCTGCCGCGCATCGACGAGCGCGACGGCCTGCAGGCAATCCGGGAGCTGGTAAAGACGGACGCCGACTGGGTTCCGTCTGAGCCAGGCACGTCGCTCTATATCCGCCCCTTCCTGTATTCCACAGATCCTACGCTTGCCCTGCACGGCGTGCATGAGGCGACATTTGCAATCATTCTGTCTCCGTCAGGAAGCTATTTCTCAGACGGACTGAAGCCTGTGCCGATCATGGTCGAGACGGAGGACGTGCGCGCGGTGCGCGGCGGAACAGGCGAGGCCAAATGCGGCGGCAACTACGCCGCAGCAAACCGCGCGGGCGATAAGGCGATGGAAAAGGGCTATTCGCAGGTCCTCTGGCTGGACGGCGTGCAGCGGAAGTATGTCGAAGAGGGCGGCGGCATGAACGTCATGTTCAAGATCGCCGGTATGGTCGTCACGCCGATGCTGACGGGCTCCATCCTGCCGGGCATCACGAGAAAGTCCTGCATCGAACTGCTGAAGAGCTGGGGCATTCCGGTTGAAGAGCGGCTGCTCAGCGTAGACGAACTTTTTGAGGCGGCAAAAAACGGCACGCTGGAGGAAGCGTGGTGCGTCGGCACTGCAGCCGTCGTTTCGCCCATCGGAGAGCTGGCATGGAACGATGAGAAATACGAGGTCAACCAGAACCGTATCGGCGCGCTGTCGCAGAGGCTTTACGACGAGCTGACCGGCATCCAGTGGGGCACCAGACCCGATCCCTTCGGCTGGACCTGTGTCATATAACTGTACGACCTTCGCGCCATCTCCCCTGAAAGGGGAGCTGGCGCGAAGCGTCTGA
>CADBOK010000102.1 GCA_902796245.1 Oscillospiraceae bacterium
AAAGAAGGCCTACGGCAAGGGCATCGAGCTGCAGGGCAAGACCCTCGGCATCGTCGGCTTCGGTCGCATCGGCCAGCATCTGGGCGTCATGGCCAAGGCCATCGGCATGACCGTCATCGCCTTCGATATCTTCCACATCCCCGGCATCGAAGAGCAGCTGGGCATCCCGTATGTCGAGATGGACGAGCTGCTTGCCAAGTCCGATTTCATCTCCGTCCATGCTCCGGCAGTCGACGGCGGCGCGCTCATCAACGCGGAGCGCATCGAGAAGATGAAGGACGGCGTGTGCATCATCAACACCTCCCGCGGCACCAACGTCGACGAGGCCGCTCTGCTGGCTGCCCTCGAATCCGGCAAGGTCCGTGCGGCCGGTCTGGACGTCTACGCTGACGAGCCTGCCTCCAACTCCGCTCTGTATTCCCATCCGATGGTCTCCTGCACCCCGCACATCGGCGCCGCCACCGTTGAGGCGCAGAAGCGCATCGGCGCGGAGATTGTGGATATTATCACAAATTTCGGCAAATAATTTCAGTCATTTCGCACAAGGCGTCCGCGCTTGTATTTCAGGCGCGGATGCGATATGATTACTTTGAGCAATCTGCAAAAGGATCGCAATAGATTGGTACAATTTTTTGAGGAGGATTTACCAAAATGAATGCTTATGTTGCCAGTGTCATCGACTATGTGAAGACGACGCATGCCAACCAGCCTGAATTCGTTCAGACGGTTGAGGAAGTTCTTTCTTCCGTGTCCCCGATCATGGATGCACATCCCGAGTACGAGAAGGTCGACCTGCTGAAGCGCATGGTCGAGCCGGAAAGAATGTTTACGTTCCGTGTCTGCTGGATGGATGACAAGGGCGAATATCATACCAACCGCGGCTGGCGCTGCCAGTTCAACGGCGCGATCGGTCCGTACAAGGGCGGCCTGCGCTTCCAGAAGAACGTTTACGAAGGCATCATCAAGTTCCTCGGCTTCGAGCAGACCTTCAAGAACTCCCTGACCGGCCTGCCCATGGGCGGCGCAAAGGGCGGCTCCGACTTCGATCCCGCCGGCAAGTCCGACGCGGAAGTCATGCGTTTCTGCCAGAGCTTCATGACGGCTCTGTACCGCTACATCGGACCCGACATCGACGTTCCCGCGGGCGACATGGGTGTCGGCGGCCGTGAGATCGGCTACCTGTATGGCCAGTACCGCCGTCTGAAGGGCGTCTGGGAGAACGGCGTTCTGACCGGCAAGGGCATGAGCTACGGCGGCTCCCTGATCCGTCCGGAAGCAACCGGCTACGGCGCTGTCTATTATCTCCAGGAAGTCCTGAAGCACGAGAATGACACGATCGAGGGCAAGCGCCTGGCGATCTCCGGCTACGGCAACGTCGGCTGGGGCATCATGAAGAAGGCTGCCATGCTCGGCGCGAAGGTCACCTATTTCGCAGGTCCCGACGGCTATGTCCATGATCCGGACGGCGTCGTTACCGACGAAAAGCTCAATTACATCCTCGAGATGCGTGCCAAGGATCCGATGCACTGCAAGCCGTATGCCGACAAGTTCGGCTGCGAGTTCGTCGCGGGCGCGAAGTGCTGGGGCGTGAAGGACGTTGATGTCTACATGCCGGCCGCAACGCAGAACGATGTCAAGATGGAGTCCGCAGAAAAGATCGCGGCTTCCGGCGTCAAGTACTACATCGAGGTCGCCAACATGCCGACCACGAACGACGCGCTGAACTTCCTGCGCGGCCAGAAGCACATGGTCGTCGCTCCGTCCAAGGCTGTCAACGCAGGCGGCGTCGGCGTCTCCGGTCTCGAAATGAGCCAGAACTCCGAGCGTCTGAGCTGGACCGCGGAAGAGGTCGATGCGCAGCTGCATAAGATGATGAAGAACATCCACAAGGTCTCGGCAGAGGCTGCCGAGGAGTACGGCCTGGGCTACGATCTGGTTGCCGGTGCGAATATCGCCGGTTTCAAGAAGGTCGCAGAGGCCATGTACGAGCAGGGCGTGTTCTAATCTGAATCCAGTCCATATACAAAAGCCCCGGCGGTGAAAACCGCCGGGGCTCTTTGCTGTGTCCGGCCCGGCGCGCCTCAGCGCGCGGTTCGCTCCCTGCGGGCAAGATGCGCGTAATAGCCGAGGCAGAGCAGAACCTGCACGACGGTCGAGCAGGGGGTCGCGAGGCCGATGTAGAACAGGCGCACATTCGGCAGGCGGGACATGGCGAACGACACGGGGATGCGGACGCCGAACGCGCCCAGTATGCCCTGCGCCATGACGAAGACCGTCTTGCCGAGGCCGGAGAAATAGCCGACAAAGCAGAACAGGAACGAGGTCAGCAGACAGTCGATGGCGTAGGCCTTGAGATAGTCTGCCGCCTCGAGAACGACGGCCCGGTCGTTTGCGAAGATCCCGGCGAGCAGATCGCCGTGGAAGAAATTGAAGTAAAACACGAACACGCTGATGCTGAGCGAGACGGCGACGCTGTAGCGCAGCGCCTTTTTTGCGCGCTCCGGCTTGCCCGCGCCCGTATTCTGCGCGACAAACGCTGACACGGACTGCGAAAACGCCGACGGCAGCAGCATGACGAACGCGCAGACCTTCTCTGCGATGCCCATGCCGGCCGATTGCAGAAGACCAAGCGAATTGACGATTGCCAGAATGACCAGAAACGACACGCCGACCAGCACGTCCTGCAGGGCGATGGGGATGCCGAGCCGTAAAATTCCCGCCGTGAGCGGCCGGTCAAAGCGCAGCTGCTCTCTGCGGAACGTGAACGGGAGCTTCCGCCGCATGATGACGAGCAGGGACAAAATCACGCTGACCGCCTGTGCGAACACCGTTGCGAGCGCCGCGCCGACTGCGCCCATCTGGAATACATCCACCAGCAGCAGATCGCCGAAGATGTTCGTGACGCACGCGATGGCGACCGTGATGAGCGGCATTTTCGAATCGCCGAGTCCGCGGAAGACGCTGCCGATGACGTTGAACGCCACGATAAACAGCGTGCCCGCCGAACAGATGCGCACGTACTGCGTCGTAGGGACAAATGCCTCCTCCGGGGCCTGCAGCAGGCGGCAGAACGGGTCGGTCAGCACCGTGAGCAGCGCCGTGAGCGCAAGCGCGACGCATACGAACAGACAGATCGCGCTGCCGACGACGCTCCCGGCTTCATCGGGTTTTCCTTCGCCGATCTTCTGACCCAGCAGGACGGTCACGCCCGTCGTCAGTCCGACGAGCAGCGATGTGACCAGCTGCATGGCCTGACTGCCGGTCGAGACGGCGGAGATATCCGCTGTGCCCGCGAATTTTCCGACGACGATCAGATCGACCGCGCCGTACATCGCCTGTAAAAACAGCGCCAGCAGCACCGGCCCCGCGAACCGCAGCAGCGGCGAAAGAATTGCCCCATTCAGGAAATCATTGTTCCGGTTTTCCATAGCTTCAACTCCAAAAAAAGACCGGATAAAACCCCGGACGCATGCCCGGCATCTTATCCAGCCGAATAATCAATGAATCGACCCGCCGATGAACAGAAGCTATTCTAACGGAAAACGCGGAAAATGTCAAGGCGGCTGCTGCCTTTGTGCAGGCAATTCATGCATGGTGCAGAATCATATTTTGCATATGCGGCAAGACGTGATATATTCAGCACGGGAGGGATGTGTATGAAAAAGCGCAGCGTTCTGCTGAAGCTGTTTTTCTCCACGCTGTATCTCAGCGCGTTTACCTTTGGCGGCGGCTATGCCGCCATGATCGAGTACATAAACGGCATTGAGGGCATCAAGGCGTTCAACCAGAGCAGGACGTCCTATGCCCGGCTGGTGGACAAGGTGAAGGCCAACGCGCAGTATTATTACGACTGGATGCGCCGCAGCCAGCTGGATATGTCTATGGCCTACGCATTCTTCCCCGCGCAGATGCTCACCGTCCTGCTGCTGGGCTGGGTGTTTTACACCCACGGTACGCTGACGGCGGAGGTCTTTATCACCGTTATCATCCTGTCGCTTGGCATGTCCGCGCCCATCGTGGCCGCGTTCAATTTCGTGGATACGCTGGCGCAGGTGGATGAGATCCTGAACGCGGAGGAGCAGGTCCACAGCGAAACGCCGGTCACATTTTCCGACCATACCGTCGTGCTCAAAGACGTCTGCTTCGGCTACCATGCGGATCAGGAGATCCTCCACGGCGTCAGCCTGACCATACCGCAAAACAAAATGACGGCGCTGGTCGGCACGTCCGGCGGCGGAAAATCGACCATTGCCAAGCTCGCCGCGGGCTTCTGGGACGCCGGCTCCGGCAGCATCACCATGGGCGGCCACGAGCTGAAGGACATCCCGCTGACGCAGCTGTATGACCAGGCTGCGTTCGTGTCGCAGGACAACTATCTCTTTGACGACACCGTGCGGGAGAATATCCGCATGGGACGGCGGGCGCCTCCGACGCCGAGGTGGAGGCGGCCGCGCAGGCCGCAGGCTGCTGCAGCTTCATCCGCAGTCTTGAAAACGGCTTTGACACGCTGGTGGGAGGCAGCGGCCTGCACCTCTCGGGCGGCGAGCGGCAGCGCATCGCCATTGCGAGGGCAATGCTGAAGGATGCGCCGATCGTCATTCTGGACGAGGCGACCGCCAACGTGGATCCGGAGAACGAGGACCGGCTGCAAACGGCCATCGAGGCGTTGACCCACGAAAAAACGGTCGTCATGATCGCGCACCGGCTCAAGACCGTTCGCAGTGCGGATCAGATCCTCGTGCTAAGCGGCGGCCGCATCGTGCAGAAGGGTACGCACGCGGAGCTTGCCGCACAGGACGGCATTTACCGGGATTTCATCACGGAGCGGCAGCAGGCCGCCGATTGGAAGCTGTAAACCAAAAGGCGCAGGCAGGAGCATATGTCCTGCCTGCGCCTGATTTTCTGTGTGGGGCAGGGAAGCGCGCTAAAACAGATCCAGCGTCGCGTCCAGATAGATCTCCTCGCGCACGCGCAGCTGGTGCTCCGGCTTTGTGAGATAATAGAGCAGAAATTCCAGAAGCATCGCGCTGCCGAGGCCGCGCCCCTCGATCTTGAAGTTGGAAAAACCCATGGGCAGGTAGACTGTCCGGATATCCGAAACGCTGAGAAAGCCGGGGTTTTCCATAGCGCGGGAAAAGCGGTAGCCGTCCGCCGCGCCGGGCGCGGTGCAGCGGTGCGGCGCGTCCTCGCCGAGATTTTTCCGGCTGACGGCTTCGTAGCAGGCTTTTCGGTCCTTGCAGCCGAACCAGCAGCATTCGTTGCACAGAAATTCCGTCTTGTCCTTGAGCGCCTGCGGCAGCGCGCGCAGCTGGCCCATAGCCCTGTTCAGCCGGAAATCCGGCACGACGAAGCAGAATTCCTCGCGTTCCAGCTCCTGCCGGAGCGCAGGAAAGCCGGTCAGCACTTTAGTCGTGGAGGAGACGAAATAAAACTGCGGATAGGCGGCGCGCAGATAGTCCAGCAGCAGCTCGGAATGGACGATCACGCCATTCTGCGGCCCGCCGGCCTCCGAAAACAGGCGGCAGAGCGCATTGCAGACAGGCTCTGCAAGATGCGCCTCGGTCAGCAGGGAATTGCTGAATGTCAGCCGGGCAGAGAGACCGTATTCCTGCGTCAGCGCCAGAACTGCGCGCGCATCCTGATTGCCGCAGCCCACGCGCCCGCCGCCCCAGATGCAGCCCTCCGGTGCGCCGTAGATCGAGGCAATCTCGCACCAGTCATAAAAATACGCCCGGTGCGCCCGGTAAAGCGGGAGAAAGACGCGGTAAAACTCATAAAATTCAAACAGACCGGGCAGATGGAACTGCGCGCGTCTCGGTTCGTTCATGTGGTTGTCCTCTGATACGAAGCCCCGGTTTCCGTGCGGAAACCGGGGCATTGTGTGTGTTGGGATAGGGCAGGGGAGCGATTACGCCTCTTCCTCTTCCTTCTTCGCGTCTTCGATGATCTTGGCCTGGTTCATCTGCGGGACTTCCTCGTAGCGGACGAACTTCAGCGTGTAGCTGCCGCGGCCCTGGGTCATGGCGCGCAGGTCAATGGAATAGGTGGTCATTTCGCCGACGGGAACTTCCGCCTCGACGATCTGATAGCCGGGGTTCTCGGGATCGGGGTTCATGCCCATGACGCGGCCGCGGCGCTTGTTGAGGTCGCCGATGACGTCGCCCATGTTGCTGTCGGGGATAAGAACCTTGAGTTCGCCGATCGGCTCGAGCAGGGTCGGGCCGGCGGTGGGCAGGCCTTCCTTGTAGGCGATGCCGGCAGCGGTCTGGAACGCCATATCGGAGGAGTCGACGGGATGGTAGGAGCCGAAGTACAGCGTGGCCTTCAGGAACACGACCGGGTAACCGGCCAGAACACCCTTGCCGACGCAGTTGCGCAGGCCCTTTTCAACGGACGGGATGAAGTTCTTCGGCACGCAGCCGCCGACGGTCTCATCGGCGAAGATCATCTCTTCGGACTCGGACTGCGGCTCGAAGCGGATATAGACATCGCCGAACTGGCCGTGGCCGCCGGACTG
>CADBOK010000103.1 GCA_902796245.1 Oscillospiraceae bacterium
CGCGGCCTCCGCCAGATCCTGATTGAGCCGCAGCCCGCGGCAGATCGTCCGCGCGATGCGCGCGACCTCCAGCGTGTGGGTCATGCGCGTGCGGTAATGGTCGCCCTCGGGAGACAGAAATACCTGCGTCTTGTGCATCAGACGGCGGAAGGACTTGCTGTGGAGAATGCGGTCTGCATCGCGCTGGTAGCAGGTGCGCACGTCGTTGTCTTCCTCCGGCGCCGGCCTGCCCTTCGTCTCGGCAGCCTTCTGCGCCTGCGGGGATAAAAACTCGTATTCCTCCTGCTCCATCCGTTCGCGCACGGTCATATCCATCCCACCTTACCTTGTCAGAATATCTGCTATTTTTGAATTCCGTGTGGAATTTGCGTGAATTTTCTTCGAAACCTTACCGGAGCCTGACGCCGCGCAGCTCTGTCCCAGTCCGCTCCGGGCAGAGGCTCCCGGCGGAAAGCTCCTGCAAAGAGAGCGTGAACGCGGCCTCCTCCGGCGCGGGCAGAAGGGCGGTCATGGCGATCTGCGCGCCATAGTCCGTGTCCCTGAGCAGTCCGCCGCGCTTTTCTGTCTCCAGCTTCACGCGCTCAAAGAGCGCGTAGGGGCAGTCAAGACGCAGCACGCTCCACGGGCGAAGCTCGGAAATGCCCGCGTTATCCAGCGCGTCCTTTGCGGCCTTCGTGTATGCGCGGCAAAGCCCGCCCGCACCCAGAAGGATCCCGCCAAAGTACCGCGTCACGACGCACAGCACATCCTGCACGCCCTCGCGTTCGAGTACGTTCAAAATCGGCTGACCGGCGGTGCCCTGCGGCTCGCCGTCGTCGCTGTAGCGCTTCTGGCCGGTATGCAGGATATAGGCCCAGCAGTTGTGCCGGGCGTCGTATTCCCGCTTTTTGACGGCCTCCAGCCGGGCTCTGGCCTCGGCCTCCGTCGTGACAGGGACGATCAGGCCCAGAAACCGCGACTTTTTTTCGATGTATTCCGATGCGCCTTCTCCGGCGGGGATCAGAAACTGTTCCATTATAGTTCCTCTATTACATACTGACGCAATCTGCCGTATAAGGTTTCATCCAGAACCGCGTCGATCTGAATTCCATTGTCTGCATACTCGCTGGAGAGCACCTGCGCCGTGTCGTGGAGCGTCGCGACCATGCCGCCCTGCCGGTACGGAAGCAGCAGCTTCACGTGATGCCTGCCGCGTCCGAGCTGTGTCTCGATGGCCTCCTTGAGCGTATCGAGTCCATAGCCGCCTGCTGCCGAGATTGCGACTTTATCGCTCCCGCGCGGAATTTCATCGTCCGGGACGAGATCGCACTTGTTATAGCATTCGAGCACGGGCGTACCTGGCTTTGCCAGCTCCGCGATCAGACGGTTCACGACCGCGATGTGGTCCTCGCGCTCGGGGTCGGCGCTGTCGATGACATGGATGAGAAGATCCGCGTATTCCAGCTCCTCAAGTGTGGCGCGGAACGCTTCGACCAGATGGTGCGGCAGCTTCGCGATAAAGCCGACCGTGTCCGACAGCAGCGCCTGACACGTATCGGAGACGGTCAGCTGCCGCGTCGTGGTGTCGAGCGTGTCAAACAGACGGTTATTGGCCGGGATGTCCGCGCCCGTGAGCGCGTTCAGCAGCGTCGATTTGCCCGCGTTCGTATAGCCGACGAGCGCCACGACGGGCAGCTCGTTTTTCTGCCGCCTGCGGCGCTGCTCGGCGCGGGTCTTGCGCACGAGCTCGAGATTTTCGCGCAGCTTCTGGATGCGCGAGCGGATATAGCGCTTGTCCGTCTCCAGCTGCGTTTCGCCGGGGCCTCTTGTGCCGATGCCGCCGCCAAGGCGGCCCATTTCCTCGTTCCAGACTGTGAGCCGCGGCAGGTAATACTGATACTGTGCCAGCTCGACCTGCAGCTTGCCCTCGCGCGTTTTGGCGCGCTGGGCAAAAATATCGAGGATGAGCGCGCTGCGGTCGAGCACGGTCGTCTTTAAAATATCCTCAAGCGTCCGCGTCTGCGAGGGCGTCAGATCGTTATCGAAAATGACCATGTTCGCGCCCGTTTCCAGCACGAGCTGCCGAACCTCCTCGGCCTTGCCCTCGCCGATGAACGAGCGGGGGTCGGGGGTGTGCTTGTTCTGCAGGACCTTTCCGGCGCATTCGCCGCCTGCGGTATTGAGAAGGGCCTCGAGCTCGTCGAGGGTCGTTTCCGTCGCGGCCTCTTCCTTTGTAAAGCAGTCCGCGTTCAGGCCCACGAGCACGGCCCGGTCGATTGTTTTCTGATTCAGTTCTTCCATATGATAACTTCCGTCAGTTTCTTACAAATTGCGACAAGCATGAAAAAAGCCCGCACCGATACGCGGTGCGGACTGTCTTCTTACTTCAGGCC
>CADBOK010000104.1 GCA_902796245.1 Oscillospiraceae bacterium
GGCCGACGAAATCGCCAAGGAAGCGGACTTCTTCTCCTTCGGCACGAACGACCTGACGCAGATGACCTTCGGCTTCTCCCGCGACGACGCCGGCAAGTTCCTTGCCTCCTACTATGACCGCAAGATTTACGAGTCCGACCCGTTCTCCAAGCTCGACCAGGCAGGCGTCGGCCGCCTCGTCAAGATGGCGGCGGAGTTGGGCCGCGAGACCCGCCCGGACATCAAGCTCGGCATCTGCGGCGAGCAGGGCGGCGACCCGTCCACGGTCGAATTCTGCCATAAGATCGGCCTGACCTATGTCTCCTGCAGCCCGTTCCGCGTCCCCATCGCAAGACTCGCCGCCGCGCAGGCCGCGATCAAAAACGCGGGGAAATAAGCCCTAAAAAACGCATCGCGATATGCATGCCCCCAACCGGCTTAGCCGGTTGGGGGTATTTCTTGTTCAGATGCTGATGATTACCGTTTTATCTTCCCATTTCTTTCGGAAAAACTTCATCCCGATCGCATGACAATCTTCCTCTGCTTCTGCCTCTGTGATAGAAAAGCTTAGCAGCATCTGTGGATCTGTAATTCTGGGATCCAACTGGCTGTCACAGCCGGTCTGCTTTTCACGGTATTGTAACAACGCAATTTCACTTGGCTTCTTCAGCGGCATGGAGGGCGTTTTGTGCCTGCTCTGCCAGACGGTGGTTCTTTCCGTGATCAGCAGGCTCGGCACGCAGGCGCTGCGGCGACGATTATCGGCCTGGCGCTGGGTGCGGGCAACGAGGAGAAAGCCAGACAATGCCTTCGCAGGAGTCTGCTTCTGGCGTTAAGCGCCACGGTTGTGCTGGCGGCGACAGCCCTGCTGCTGGGCAGAAGCGTCCTGCGGCTCTATGTCGCAGATGCGGCAATTCTGGTATCCAGTCTGAAGGCCATCGGAAATGTGCGTACACCGCTTCTCATGGCGCTGCTTGGCAGCGCGCTGAATATCTCCGTATCGTGGCTGCTGGGCATCCGGCTGGGGCTGGGGCAGCCCGGCATCTGGGCGGGATACGGGGCAGATCTGGTGCTGCGGAGCATTGTGGGCCTGTGCATGTGGAGAGCGCATGTAACGCGCCAGTCGTATCCCATTCTGGAACAGACATAGTGTGTTCCGGCAGCGCCGGTAAGAAACGTCCCGCCTGTCGTGTGTTCTGCACGGCAGGCGGGACGTTCTTTTTATTTCACAAATTTATCGATCGCCTGGCACAGGGCGTCGAGGGAGGCTTTGTCGTCGTGCTCTACGGCGTCGACGATGCAGTGCTGGATGTGGTCCTGCAGGATTACCTTGCCGACGTTGGTGATCGCGGCGCGCACGGCGGCGATCTGGACGAGGACCTCGCTGCAGTCCCGGCCGTCGGCGACCATCTTACGCACCGACTCCAGATGGCCGATGGCGCGCGAGAGCCGGTTCAGGACGGCCTGCGTGTTTTCGTGCACATGGCCGTGGCCGTTTGCGGCGTCGTGGCTGTGTGTGTGGTTGTGCGTCTCGTCGTGGACGTCCGCTTCGTGGTGCAGGTGGGGAATGTTGTGCTCATGCAGGTACGCATGGTCGTGAGAATGCTCATGATCCATGGGGGAACGCTCCTTATATCATAAATTGCTTATAGTGTATCATATTCTACATGGAAATTCCACTTAAAATCGGGAAATGGCTGAAAAAGTTTTTGGAAAATCAGACAGACGTGCCTCCGCCCGCTTTACAAAATCAAGCGGAACAGATATAATACAACGTGAAAAAACAAAGCTGGAGGAAGCACCATGCATCTTGACCATGACCATGACGAGACGGTCCACAGCCATACGCATACCCATGCGGACGGCACGACCCATACCCATACGCATACCCACGCGCACGACCACGAAAACGAGCATACGCATTCCCATGAGGACTGCGGCCATACCCACTGCGACGCCTGCGGCGGCTGTGAGCACAGCCCGAAGGAAGAGCTGATGGCTCTCATGAAATATATGGTCGGCCACAACGCCTCTCACGCCAACGAGCTTGCGAATCTCGCGAAGCAGCTGCAGGAGATGGGCGAAACGGCGGCCTACGACCAGATCATGCTGGCCGTGAGCGATTTTGAAAAGGGCAACCTGCGCCTGTCCACCGTGCTGGCATCCATGCAGGCCCCGAACGCATAAGGAGCGAAAACCATGTGCCTTTCCAATGTCTATGAAAACAGCGTCGAGCAGAAGAATCTGATCCTGTCCAACGTGCAGCGCATCGACTGCAAGGACGGCTTTGTTGTCCTCTACGACCTGTTCGAGCGCGAAACGCGCGTCGAGGGCCGGCTCGCGACCATCGATCTGGTCGGCAACACCGCCGTCATCGTGAAGGACTGATATGGCGGAATACGAAGTCGTGCGTGAGGTGCAGAACCTCTGCGGCAACAACCAGATGCGCGACGTGTTCTTTGAGGAGATCGAGACGGACGACCCGGTTTTATGGGTGCGCGGCTTTCTCAAGGGCAAGGACGTGGAGCTGACCGTCGACGAAAAGGAAAACGGCGATCTGACCGTCTATGCCGTCTCCGGCGGCGTCAGCCAGAAATTTCTCATGACGAAGCTCTGAGCGTTCGACGGCTATGCTAAGAATGTAAAAAGAAATGCTTTTTTTCATATATTTGCCCGCTTCGGGTCTTGTAATTGTCAGCCAAGTGTGATACGATAATTTTGTATCGAATCCATGCCGGTTTTGCGCCGGCATGCAGCCACTCAGGCAATCTATTTTGGATATGGAGGCAATTATGAGCGTAGCAGACATCTACGAGAAGAGAGCAACATTCTCCTTCGAGGTTTTCCCGCCCAAGACGGACGTGGGCATGGAAAAGCTGTGCGGCAAGGACGGAGTTCTGGACAAGCTCTATACCCTTGAGCCCGACTATATTTCCTGTACCTACGGCGCCGGCGGCACCAACGTCGGCAAAAACCTGGAGGTTCTGGACAAGATCCAGAAGGACGGCAAGTGCACGCCTGTCACCCACTTCACCTGCATCGGCAACACCAAGGAAGACATCAAGGAAAAGCTGCAGACGTACCTTGACCACGGCATCAACCACATGCTTGCCCTGCGCGGCGATCTGCCCTTCGGCTGGACCGGCACGAACGGCGATCTGCACTACGCGACTGAGCTTGTCAAGTTCGTCCGCAAGGAGTTCGGCGACAAGTTTACCATCGCAGTCGCAGGCTCCCCCGAGGGCCACATCCAGTGCCGCAGCCTTGAAGCCGATATCGCGTTCCTGAAGCAGAAGCAGGATAACGGCGCGGACTTCATCATCTCCCAGCTCTGTTGGGATATGGACGCCTTCCGCTACTGGCTCGAGGCCATCCGCAACGCCGGTATCTGGCTGCCTGTCGACGTGGGCATTATGCCGATTCTCGACCAGGCCGCGACCATCAACATGGCCCTCAGCCGCAACGGCTGCGTCATGGACCGCAAGCTCTGCGAGATTATCTCCAAGAACTGGATCTTCCCGAATCCGTTCGACAAGGAGCCGTTCGACGCAGACGTCGCCGGTAAGAAGGAGAGCTTCAAGAAGGCCGGTATCGAATACACCATCAACCAGATCGACGAATACCGTGCCTGCGGCGTCGACGGCATCCATCTGTACGCGCTCAACAAGTACGATGACGTCGCCTACATCGCAAAGGAATCCGGCCTGATCGATCTCGTTTAATCGAAATTTCCGCGGCAGGCGGGCACACGGCCCGCCTGCCCGCAGACCGTTCCAAGGAGCGATTTTTATGGCCAAGACCCATATCATTGCAGTTGCCGGAAAGGGCGGCGTCGGCAAGACGACGACCTGCGGCATGATTATTGACTATCTGTGCAAGCAGAAAAAAGGCCCCATTCTGGTCGTGGACGCCGACGCGAATTCGAATCTCAATGAGGTTCTGGGCGTCGAGGTCGAGACGACGCTGGGCGATATCCGCGAGGAAATGGCCCATGCCGAGCAGACGGGCACCGTGCCCGCCAATATGACCAAGGCCGACTATGCCGAGATGAAGTTCAACTCCGCCCTCATTGAAGAGGACGACTATGACATGCTCGTCATGGGACGGACGCAGGGCAAGGGCTGCTACTGCTTCGTCAACGGTGTTTTAAAAACGCAGATCGACAAATATGTCGGCAATTACCGCTACATGGTGGTGGACAACGAGGCTGGTCTGGAGCATATCAGCCGCGGGACGCTTCCGCATGTCGACACCATGCTTCTCATTTCCGACTGCTCCCGCCGCGGCATTCAGGCCGTGGGCCGCATCGCCGAGATGATCCGCGAGATGGATCTGAAGCCCGGCGAAATGAAGCTGATCGTCAACCGTGCGCCGAATGGGGTGCTGAATCCCGGCGTCACGGAAGAGATAAAGAAGTACGGCCTCCAGCTGGCAGGCGTTCTTCCGCAGGACGAGACTGTTTACGAGTACGACTGCGAAGGAAAGCCCAGCTCGCAGGTGCCGGACGATACCCCCGTCAAGACTGCGCTCGCCGCCGTCATGCGGGACTTAAAGCTGTAAGCAAAAGACAATATTTTTATAGGGGGATTCACAACTATGCCTTTCGTTCCCAAGAAACAGGCGTTCAATGCGCACATCAACGAAGTTGTGCTGGGCGTTGGCGACAAGGCCACGGCCATCGGCGGCCAGAACGTGCTTCCGTTCCACACGTTTGACGCTGAGATCAAGAACGCACCGAAGATCGGCGTTGAGCTGACCGACCTCGGCATGGCGGAATACACCATGCCCGGCGAGAAGGCCTTCTACGAGGGCTGCACCACCGTGGCCGAAATGGCCAAGCGTGCAGAATCGCTTGAGGGCGCTTCCTTCATCTGCCTGCACCTCGAGGGCGCAGATCCCAACGGCCTGAACAAGTCCGTGGAAGAGTGCGTCCAGCTTGCCAAGGACGTCGCCGACGCGACGACCCTGCCGCTCGTCATCATGGGCTGCAAGAACATCGAAAAGGACACCGAGCTGTTCAACAAGATCTCTGAAGCGCTGGCCGGCAAGAACATTCTGGTTCTGTCCGCGCGCGACGAGGACTACAAGACCGTCGTTGCTTCCGCCGGTATGGCTTACGGCCAGAAGGTCGGCGCGGAATCCGCCGTCGACATCAACCTCGCCAAGCAGCTCAACACCGTCATCACCCAGATGGGCTTCAACGCGCAGTCCATCGTCATGAACGTCGGCTCTGCAGCCGCGGGCTACGGCTATGAGTACGTCGCCTCCACGCTCGACCGTGTGAAGGACGCTGCGCTCAAGCAGGCGGACGCCATGCTCGAAATGCCCATTATGACCCCTGTTTCCGCTGATACCTGGGGCGTCAAGGAAGCCGTCATGTCCGAGGAAGACATGCCCGAATGGGGCAGCCAGGAAGAGCGCGGCATCGAGATGGAGATCACGACCGCTGCGGCTGTTCTGGCCGGCGGCTCCGACGCAGTCATCCTGCGCCATCCGGAAGCAGTAAAGACCATCGCAAAGATGATCGACGCGCTGATGTAAGCAGAGAGGGGGAACCATACTATGGCAGTTAAAGGTCTTGACATTTTCAAATTATCTCCGAAGAAAAACTGTAAGGAATGCGGCAGCCCCACC
>CADBOK010000105.1 GCA_902796245.1 Oscillospiraceae bacterium
CTGGGTGGTGGATCACTGCGATCTGCCCGCCAAGCCCCGGCAGATCGAGTTTGCCCGTCTCGGCATCGACCATACCGTCATGTCCAAGCGCAAGCTGCGCCAGCTCGTCGAGCAGAATTACGTCTCCGGCTGGGACGACCCGCGCATGCCGACGCTCTGCGGTCTGAGACGGCGCGGCTACACCAGCCATTCCATCCGCGATTTCTGCGAGCGCATCGGTGTGGCGAAGTCCGCCAACACCGTGGAATACGCCCTTCTGGAGCACTGCCTGCGCGAGGATCTCAACGACACGGCCGAGCGCACCATGGCTGTCCTGCGCCCGGTGAAGCTCGTCATCACGAATTATCCCGAGGGGCAGACCGAGACGTTCGAGGTCGAAAACAACCCCGTCCATCCCGAGCAGGGCACGCACACCGTCACGTTCTCCCACGAGGTCTGGATCGAGGCGGACGACTTCCTCCCGGAGCCCATCCCCAAATATAAGCGCCTGTACCCAAACGGCCCGGAGTGCCGTCTGAAGGGTGCGTATCTCATCACCTGCACCGGCTGCAAGCAGGCCGCCGACGGCAGCATCGAGGAGATCTACGCGACGTATGACCCCGATTCCCGCGGCGGCGACCCCGCCGACGGCCGCAAGGTCAAAGGCGCGACGATCCACTGGGTCGACTGCCAGACTGCCGTCGATGCCGAGGTGCGCCTGTACGAGAACCTCTTCTCCGACGCCCAGCCCGACGGCCCGGACAAGAACTTCCTTGACTGCCTGAACCCGGACTCCCTGACGGTCCTGACCGGCTGCAAGGTCGAATCCGCGCTCGTCGAAGAGGCGAAGAAATACGACGCCGAGGGCGAGGGCCGCACGGCAAAGACCGCACCGGGCTTCCAGTTCATGCGCGTGGGCTATTTCTGCATGGACTCCCGCGACTGCCATGCCGACCATCTGGTCTTCAACCGCAGCGTCCTGCTCAAGGACAGCTTCAAGCCGGGGAAATAAAAAACCAACCGCGCGCCGCTTTGCGGCGCGCGGTCTTTCTGTTTTATTGCAGATCCTTCTGCTTCGCGACATGCTCGCAGATGGCTGCGAAGGTTTTTTCGCTCAGATCGTGTTCGACCTTGCAGGCGTCCTCCCGCGCGGTCTTTTCATCGACGCCGATCCGCATGAAAAACTCCGTCAGCGTCTTGTGCCGGGTATAGATCCGGTCCGCGATCTCCATGCCGCTTTCGGTCAGTGTAATCAGCCCGTCGCGATCCATGGTGATAAAGCCGTTCTGTTTTAACTGTTTGGTCGCGTAAGTCACGCTGGGTTTTGTAACGCCGAGATGCTCCGCCACATCGATGGAGCGGACGTAGCCGTGCTGTTCCTTCATCATCAGCCTGGCTTCCAGATAATCCTCCGCCGCTCTGTGTACACTCACAGCAAATTGCACCAACCTTTCGTTGAAATTATCTTCTACACTAACACACATGAACAAAAAAAGCAAGTAAACATTTTTTTCGCGCAAACCTATTGACAAGAGGGGTTAGAGGCGTTAAACTATGGGCTGGTTAGAGGAGCCTAACCTTTGCTTCCCCCCCTTGGTTAGTGCTCCTTAATTGTAATTAAGCAACTTGAATTATAGACAGACAGGGGGCGCAGGATTTGATGCCGCTTACACTCGCAAACGTAGGAGAACCGAACATCATCCGCAAAGTCGGCGGAGGCCCGGAAACGAAAAAGCACCTGGAAGACATGGGCTTTGTCGCGGGCGGAACCGTCACGGTCGTCTCCAGAACGTACCTTGTCACCGAGCGCCCGGACGTCATTCTCAACATCATCGACGGCACGAACCTCGAGCGTAACCTCTACCTCACCACGCAGCTGACCGAGCTCGGCATCCCGGTCGTCGTGGCGATCAACATGATGGATATCGTCAAGAAGAACGGCGACAAGATCAACCTGAACGAGCTTTCGCGTGAGCTTGGCTGCAAGGTCGTCGAGATCTCCGCGCTGAAGGGCACCGGCATCGACGCTGCCGCACAGGCCGCCATCGACGCCGCGAAGAACACCAAGACTGTCCCGATGCACACCTTCTCCGGCCCGGTCGAGCATGCCATCGCGCACATCGAAGAGGCTGTTGTCCACAACATGCCCGAGGAGCAGCAGCGCTGGTACGCCATCAAGGTCTTTGAGCGCGACGAAAAGGTCCTCGCGCAGCTGAAGGTCCCCGCCGACGTCATGTCCCATGTCGAGGCCGATATCAAGGCCGCCGAGCAGGAGCTGGACGACGACGCCGAGGCGATCATCACCAACGAGCGTTATTTTTATATTGCATCTATCCTCAAAGGATGCTATAAGAAAAAGAGCGCGGGACAGATGTCCGTGTCCGACAAGATCGACCGTATCGTCACAAACCGTATTCTGGCGCTGCCGATCTTCGTGGTCATCATGACGCTGGTCTATTACATCTATGTTTCCACCATCGGCGGCATCGTCACCGATTTCACCAACGACACCCTCTTCGGCGAATGGATCCAGCCGGCAGTCGCCGCGTTCCTTGAGAACATCGGCGCAGCGGAATGGGTCGTTTCCCTCGTCGTCGACGGCATCATCGGCGGTCTGGCCGCGCCGATCGGCTTTGCCCCGCAGATGGCAATCGTGTTCTTCTTCCTGTCCCTGCTGGAAGACTGCGGCTATATGGCCCGTGTCGCGTTCATCATGGACCGGATCTTCCGTAAATTCGGCCTGTCCGGCAAGTCCTTCATTCCGTTCATGATCTCTTCCGGCTGCGGCGTGCCCGGCATTATGGCTACCCGTACCATTGAGAACGAAAAGGACCGCCGCATGACCATGATTACGACCACCTTCATGCCCTGCGGCGCGAAGCTCCCCGTTATCGCGCTGATCGCGGGCTTCCTGATGGGCGGCTCGTGGTGGTTCGCGCCGGTCATGTACTTCCTCGGCATTGCGATCATCATTATCTCCTGCATCATCCTCAAGAAGACCAAAATGTTCTCCGGCGATCCCGCTCCGTTCGTTATGGAGCTGCCGCAGTATCACTTCCCGTCCATGAAGGGCGTTCTGCTCCATGTCTGGGAGCGCGTCTGGGCGTTCCTCAAGAAAGCCGGTACGATCCTGTTCCTCTGCTGCGCCGTTATGTGGTTCCTTGGCAGCTTCGGCGTACAGGACGGTCAGTTCGGTCTGGTTGACACCGAGTTCTGCCTGCTTGCCGTCATCGGTAATGCGATTGCCTGGATCTTCAAGCCGCTCGGCTTCGGCACCTGGCAGGCTGTCGCGTCTTCCCTGTCCGGCTTCGTGGCAAAGGAAGGCATCCTGTCCACGATGGGCGTTCTGGCCGGTCTTGGCGAGGTCGAAGAATATGCCGTCTCCATGCACGATCCGTTCGCGGCCTTCTTCCCGTCCTCCATCGCGGCGATCTCCTTCCTGTGCTTCAACCTGTTTGACTCTCCCTGCCTGGCTGCGATCTCCACCATGGCCAAGGAGATGGGCAACAAGAAGTATTTCTGGCTCGCGCTTCTGTTCCAGAACGTTTTGGCTTACGCTGTGTCCATGATGGTCTATCAGATCGGCGGCGTCCTGTGCGGAGAGGTCACGTTCGGTGTTGCGACTGTTGTTGCGATTCTCGTTCTGGCTGCCGTGCTGTACCTGCTGTTCCGCCCGGATCCCAACAAGGCCAAAAACCGTCTGACGAAGGTCGCCTGATATGCAGCTCCCTGTTTTTGAGGTCGTCGCCGTGACGCTCGGCAAAGCAGATATCCTCGTGCTGGCCGTCATTGCGCTGATCCTCGTGGGATGTGTGTTCTGCATCCGGAATTTTTTCAAACACTAATCTGCGTGAAAGGAGTCTTTCTCATGTTTGCATGGATCGTTCAGAATCTTGCCACCATTGTGGTCTGTGCCGTTCTTTTGCTCGTCACCGTCCTGATCGTCGTCAAGCTCGTGCGCGACCGGAAGCAGGGGAAGGGCTCCTGCGGCGCAAACTGCGCGGGCTGCGCGCACTGCGCGAACGCGAGCTGCTGCCACCATCAGCAATAACGGAGGTTCTGCATCATGTACAAAACCACATTGAAAATCGACGGCATGATATGCGGCATGTGCGAATCGCACATCAACGACACCATCCGCAAGGCGGCGCCCGTTAAAAAAGTCACGTCGTCGCACGCAAAGGGCGAGGCCGTCGTCCTGACCGACGAGCCGCTGGACATCGAGGCCGTCAGGGCCGCCGTCCATGCGACCGGCTATGAGGTCACGGAAGCGTCCAGTGAGCCCTACGAAAAAAAGAAGTTCTCCCTTTTCAAGAAATGATCCCTTTTCCCCCTATCGTGGAAAACCGCTCTGTCCCCATGCCGGCAGAGCGGTTTTTCATAAAGCAGGCCCGCCGGAAACCCGGCGGGCCTGTGTTCTATGACCACAAAAATAATACGAATCTGCATCGGGTTTATGTTTCTTGCATCTGCCTGCAGCGACCTCTCAGGCCCTTCGGGCCAGCTCCCCTGAAAGGGGAGCCTTGGGGCGGGCGAATTTTATTCCGCCACGATCTCCCCCACGCCGTTCAGAATATACGTCGGGCGGTAGGGGTAATTGTCCACGTCGGCGCGGCTGGTGCAGCCGGAGAGGACGAGGACGGTGGCGAGGCCGGATTCCATGCCGGCAATGACATCGGTGTCCATCCGGTCGCCGACCATGGCGGCTTCTTCGGAGTGGACGCCCAGCAGGTGCAGGCCCGTGCGCATCATAAGCGGGTTCGGTTTGCCCATGAAATAGGCCTTCCGGCCCGTCGCCAGCTCGATGGGCGCGACGAGCGACCGGCAGGCGGGCGCGATGCCGAATTCCGTCGGCCCCGTGAGGTCGGAATTCGTCGCGATCAGCCGCGCGCCGTTCAGAACCAGGCGTACAGCCTTCGTGATGACCTCGTAATTATAGCTTGCCGTCTCGCCGACGATCACGTAATCCGGGTCTACATCGTTCATCGTGACGCCGACGTCATACAGCGCGTTCAGAAGCCCCGGCGCGCCGATTACGAACGCGGTGCAGCCCGGCGCCTGCTTTTTGAGAAACGCGGCGGTGGCCAGCGCGCTGGTGTAGAAATGCTCCTCGCCGATGTCCAGACCCATGCGCTGCAGCTTCTGCCGCAGCTCCTTGGGCGAACGCTCGGACGAATTCGTCAGGAACAGAAACTGCTTGCCGTTTTCATTCAGCCAGCTTACAAACTCCCTGACGCCCGGCAGCAGCTGATTGCCGAGATAGATGACGCCGTCCATGTCGCAGATAAAGCCCTTCCGGGCGCGTAATTCTTCCAGATTCATCTCTTGACCCCTCTCTTCCCGCTCCTGCGGCGGGGTATCTCTTTTCATTCGCTTACAGGTTCAGTATATGGGATAAGATCCGGAAAATCAAGGCAGTTTGCACAGATTTAACGAAGATTTGTTGTGGATTTTACCGAACGCTTCAGCGCAGGAAGCCCTCGAGGATTTTTTCCTCCGCTTCCTCCGGCGTCAGGCCGAGCGTTTCGAGCTTCAGCAGCTGCTCGCCCGCGATCTTGCCGATGGCCGCCTCGTGCATGAGCGTCGCGTCGACATGGTTGCAGGAGATCTCGGGAATGGAGCGCACCTTCGCCGCGCCCATGATGATCGAGTCGCACGACACATGGCCGAAGCAGGGCGCGTTGCCCTGTACGCGCGGGTAAAAGACCTGCGTGGACTGCTCCTTGGCTACAGACCGGGAGACGACGCGCGTGCGCGCACCCGCGCCGTTCAGGATCACGTCCATTTCGCTCACGGCATGCTGATCGCCTGCCGTCAGGAGCTTTTCGTTGATCTGCACCTCGGAATTCGCGCCGTTGGCCTCGCATTTTGTATAGCGCTTCGTGTCGTCCACGCCGCCGATCTGGCTGGTGTCCATGACGATGGACGCGCCTTCTTCGAGATATACGATGGTCTGCGGGTTCAGGATGCGCTTGCCCGTGCCCGTGCCCTCGCCGTAGTGCTTCTCGATATAATGCACCTTCGCGTTTTTGCCGA
>CADBOK010000106.1 GCA_902796245.1 Oscillospiraceae bacterium
ACTGGGCAAAATCGACCTCCATATCGGTGATCTGCTCGACTTTCTTTTCTTTCGCCATATCGTTTCATCCTTTCGGAAATACTTTTTCAGTCAATGGATTTATTTTATCACACTTGTCAAGCGTCTGTACATAAGATGAGATACCTGAACGCAGGCAATATTGGAGGTTCGTATGCCATGATCTATTGTATCCCGCTTGACACGGCGACGGAGGAATTTTACGCCTCCGTCGCCCGCGCGGCCGGTCTGCCGATGGAGCAGGTGCTGCGCGACGCGCTCTTTAAGCTCGCGGGCGAGCTGTCGCTCGAAGCGCTGGCCCGGCGGAGCCGGAACCAGACGGGCCGGAGCGGCGCCGAATAAAGTACGCAGCCGCCCCGAAATAAGGTTGTAATTTGAAGCATTCTCTGGTATCATGTGTTGAAACGAAAATACCGGAGGCAGATTCTCATGAAATCCATTCGTGATCTTTATAAAGTCGGCAAGGGCCCGTCCAGCTCCCACACCATGGGGCCGGAGCGCGCAGCCCGCATCTTCAAGCAGGAAAACCCCGACGCGGAGCGCTATGAGGTCACGCTGTACGGCTCTCTGGCCCTGACCGGCGTCGGCCACGGAACAGACCGGGTGCTCGGCGAGGTGCTCGCCCCCACCCCGACGGAGATCATCTTCTCGCAGAAGGATCCCGGCGACCTGCGCCACCCGAACACGCTCGATTTTGCCGCCTATAAGGGCGAGGAAAAGACCGCGTCCATGCGCGTGGAGTCCATCGGCGGCGGCGATATTGTCATCGAGGGCCGCGAGTCGGCAGAGCCGGATGATGTCTACCCGGAAAATTCCTTTGCCGAGATCGCGCAGTACTGCCGCTGGCGGTATATTTCGCTGCGCGAATACGTCGAGCTGAACGAGGGGCCGGAGATCTGGGACTTTTTGCAGACCATCTGGCGCACCATGCGCGCCGAGGTCGAGGAAGGGCTGGAGGCGACCGGCATCCTGCCGGGCGGCCTGAATGTGCAGCGCAAGGCGCGCTATCTCTACGAGCGGCAGCACGCGCAGGAGATTCCGCAGGTGCGCGAGCTGCAGCTGGTGTGCGCTTACGCCTTTGCCGCCGCCGAGCAGAACGCCGCCAACGGCACCATCGTCACCGCGCCGACCTGCGGCAGCTGCGGCGTCGTCCCCGCCGTTCTCATGTACTTACAGGGTAAATACCACTATTCCGACCTGCGCATGGCCCACGCGCTGGGCGTGGCGGGCATCATCGGCAACCTGATTCGCCGCAATGCGTCCATCTCCGGCGCGGAATGCGGCTGTCAGGCGGAGATCGGCTCGGCCTGCTCCATGGCGGCCGCCGCGATGTGCGAGCTGATGGAATTCCCCATCGAGCAGATCGAGTACGCCGCCGAGATCGCCATGGAGCACCACCTGGGCCTGACGTGCGACCCCATCTGCGGCCTCGTGCAGATCCCCTGCATCGAGCGCAACGCCGTCGCCGCCAAGCGCGCCATCGACTCGGCAAATCTTGCCCACATGCTGGTCGGCACGAGAACGATCTCGTTCGACATGGTCGTGCGCACGATGTATGAAACCGGCATCAGCATGAACCGCGCCTTCCGCGAAACAAGCGAAGGCGGCCTCGCCAAGCTCTACAGCCGCCGCGCCGGCCAGACGCTGGGGAAATAAAAATCGAATGCAGTTGGTAGGGGCGGGGCTCTGCTCCGCCCGGCAGATTGTACCGTTTTCACGGAAATCCCCGGCGAATTCGTAACTTCTCAGCAGACGGACAGAGTCGTCCGCGCCTACGGAGCTGTGATTTTTACGGCATTACATTGAAAACGAACAGACTTCGTACGCGCCCGGGCTTCCCCGGGCACGTAATTTACAGTAGCTTTTTTCCCCCGTTTCGAATATAATAGGGGCAAGACGCAGAACCGGAAAGGAGGATCATGGCTCATCGCCATCATAAGCGCCATGTGCCTGCCGGGACCCGGCAGGATAACGAGGAGGAACGCGATCGAAGATTCGGCGGATGCGTTCCCGCGCGTGCTCTGTGCGCGTGACAAAGTCAGAAATATGCGGGCAACCGCAAAACAAAGGGGCTTTGAACAGAGAATCAGGCAAATTTCTGCGCGTTTGTCCTGTAACCGATTTTACAGGAGGAACAATTTCATATGTGTGGTATCGTAGGATACGTAGGAACCCAACAGGCCGCCCCCATTCTGCTGGAGGGTTTGTCGCGCCTGGAATACCGGGGCTATGACTCCGCGGGCATCTGTGTGGAGCAGAACGGCGCGCTCAAGGTCGAAAAGGCCAAGGGCCGTCTTCAGAATCTGATCGCAAAGACGGAAAACGGCGCGCTGCTGCCCGGCACGCTCGGCATCGGCCATACCCGCTGGGCCACCCACGGCGAGCCAAATGACACGAACTCCCACCCGCACGTCTCGCAGAACGGCAGAATTGCCGTCGTACATAACGGCATCATCGAAAATTATCTCGAGATCCGCGAATTTTTGCAGCAGAAGGGCGTCAAATTCGCCTCGCAGACCGACACGGAGGTCGTCGCGCAGCTGATGGAATACTGCATGGGCCTGCCGGAGGTCGAGACGGTCTCGGACGCCCTGTACATGGTCCTGCACCGCATCGAGGGCGCGTATGCCCTCGGCATCCTCTGCTCGGACGATCCCGACCATGTCTATGCCGCGCGCAAGGACGCGCCGCTGCTCATCGGCTTCGGCAAGGGTGAAAACTTCATCGCCTCCGACGTAACAGCGCTTGTCAAGCACACGCGCGACGTCGTGTACATGGACGACGGCGAGGTCGCCATTCTGGGCCGCGACGGCGTGCAGGTCTATAACGCGATGGAGCTGCCCATTGAAAAAGAGCACCATCGCATCGACTGGGAGATCTCCGCCGCGGAAAAGGGCGGCTACGAGCACTTCATGCTCAAGGAGATCATGGAGGAGCCCGAGGCCCTGCG
>CADBOK010000107.1 GCA_902796245.1 Oscillospiraceae bacterium
AATCCCAGCAGTTGGTGTAGGCCTTGCTGCCGGTGCAGTTGTACATGAAGACCTTGTTCAGGGTCTGCAGCGGAAGGAATCCGGTGTAGGCGTCCGGGGTGGTGCCGTTGGCTTCCGCCCAGTCCTTCGGAATGAAGGTGTCAAGGATGCCGGGGTCGACCATCTTGGTCTGGATCTGGTTGCCGTCCTGGATCAGGGTCATGGCGAAGGTTCCGACTTCCTTCTTGTTGTCTGCGTTCAGCTGGTCGAAGATCTTGTTGTTCTTCGGCTGCTGCCACTCGAACTCCATATTGTAGGAGGGATCGATGGTCTTCAGGTAATCGATGAACAGCGGAAGAGCGGATTTGCCGCGGCTGGAGTTGCCGACGCCGTAGAACATCTTGCCGTTGGACTCTTCGATGGCCTTCTTGGCGAGCTCTTCAAGCGTCATGCCTTCGGCTTCCTTGATGATCTGCTGAGTCGCAGTCAGGTTTTCGGGCTCGGCAGCGGGCGTTTCCTCTGCGGGAGCCTCTGCGGGAGCCTCGGCGGTTTCGGTATTTTCGGTCGTCTGGGTGTCTTCTGCGGGAGCGGGCGTGTCAGCCGGGGTCGTCGCCGGAGCGGCGGCGCAGGCAGCCATGGACAGAACCATCACAGCAGCCAGCAGAAGCGCAAGAATCTTCTTCATTCTGATATTCCTCCTGATAAAATTTGATCCGAGCAGCGTCCGGAGGGACGCTCTGCATCGTATGCTCCCATTTTACGGTGCTTCTGCACAAAAGAACAGGGGACAAATCTGCGATTATTTGTGATTCTCTGCGATAATTTAAAAATATCGATGAAAACCCGGCCGGAGTTGTGCTATAATCAGGGCAAAATCACAGGAAATTTCGTATCTGCACAGGACAGGAGCGCCATGAAACACAAACGCATTCTGATACTATTGATACTGCTCGCCCTTCTGACCGGCTGCGCGCCCGCCGCGCAGGACGGGGCCGCATATGCGCCGGACGAATCCGAGCGGCTGGTTCTTTACACCTCGCACAAAAAGGAGGTCTGGTGGCCGATCGTCAAGGAGTTTGAGTCGCGCACCGGCATCTGGGTCGAGGTCGTACAGGGCGGCACGAACGAGCTGCTCGAGCGGCTGCAGCAGGAGCAGGACGCGCCGCAGGCCGACGTGATGTTCGGCGGCGGCGTGGAGAGTCTCGAGGCCTGCCGCACGCTGTTTGAGCCTTACGTCTGCCGGGACGCGGCGCAGATTCTGCCGCAGTACCGCGCGGCGGACGACAGCTGGACGCCGTTTTCCTCGCTGCCGGTCGTGCTGGTCTACAATCCGAAGCTCCTCTCCCCCGGCCAGCTTTCCTGCTGGGCCGATCTTCTGGAGCCTGCGCTGCGCGGGAAGATCGCCTTCGCGGATCCGTCCGTCTCCGGCTCAAGCTATACCGCGCTCGTGACGATGCTCTGCGCGCTGGGCGGCGATGAAGACGAGGTTTTGCGCGCGTTCGCGGAAAACCTGGACGGAAAGCTCCTGTCCGGCTCGGGCGCGATCATTTCCGCCGTTGCGAACGGCGAAGCGCTCGTCGGCATCACGCTCGAGGAGACCGCGCGCAAGCGCATCGCCGCCGGAGACGGGATCGCCATGGTCTATCCGTCGGACGGCACGAGCTGCGTGCCGGACGGCTGCGCCGCGCTGAAAAACGCGCCGCACCCCGATAACGCAAAGCTGTTCCTCGATTTTGCCGTCAGCTATGACGTGCAGCAGCTTTTGCAGACCGATTTTTACCGCCGCTCGGTGCGCAGCGACGTGCGCCCCGCGAGCCAGCTGCCGGAGCTGTCTGCCATCCGGCAGGTTGCGTATGACGTGAGCCGGGCGAGCGAGAACCGCGAGGCGATTTTGATGAGCTGGGCCTTTTACCTCGGAACGGAGGAGGAACAATGAAGCTTCTTCACTTTTCCTCCTTCCGGCAGCGGCTGAACGCGGCGTTTCTGGCCGTGTCGCTCGTGCCGATGCTGCTGTGCTCCGGTCTGCTGCTGCAGATCTTCCGCCTGCGCATGACGTCCAACGCCCAGCAGACGGCCCAGCAGCAGCTGGCCGCCTCCTGCGAAGCGCTCGACACGCTGCACAGTGGCTTTTTGCAGACAGCCGCCTCTTTGCAGCGCGACCCGCTCGTCGCGCAGGCGCTGTTTGACGCGGAGGCGGAGGACGCGGCGGTCTACAGTCAGCTGTTTGACGCGACGGAGTCCGTGCGCAGCTTTGCGCGCTTCGATCTTTACGACATCAGCGGCCGCTGGCGCTATTCGACGCAGGCTGCGCCCGAGAGCCGGTCGCTGCCGACCAACTGGGGGCTTTTATATGAGGCGGCCTGCGCCGGAGCAGGCGTTCTGGTGTGCAGCGCGTCGGAGGACCCGACGGACACGGACGAGCCGCTGCTGCGCGCGGCGATGCTCCTGACCGACCGCTACGGCGCACCGGTCGGGTATCTCACCATCGGCATGCTGGAAACGCAGCTGCGGACGCTGCTCGGCGGCACGGCGGGCGCGCAGAACGAGCTTCTGCTGCTCGACGCGCGTTGGCGTCCGGTCTACTGCACGCAGCCGGCGCAAACGCAGAGCCTTGCCGACGCGCTGCGCGGGCAGCTTTTGTCCGGAAAAGCGCTCACGGGCTTGTCCGACGCCGTTTCCTATACCGTGCGGCAGCACACGGAAACAGGACTGTATCTTGTTTTGCAGCAGCCGCAGCCGCTCAGCGCCGGGACGCTCCGGCTTTTATATTCGGTGAGCGCGCTGTGCGCGCTGGCCTGCGTGGGATTAAGCGTTGTACTCAGCCTGCAGCTGAGCCGTCAGGTCTTCCAGCCCATCGGCAGGCTGCACCACGCCATCCGGCAGGTTGGCAAAAACAATCTGGACGTGCAGGTCCCCGTCCCCATCGGCCAGCACGACGAGCTGGGCGAGCTTGCGCAGCAGTTCAACACCATGGTCGTCGCCCTCCGGCACAACCAGCAGGCGCTGCTGGAAAACCAGCGTGCGCTTAACCGCGCGCAGATTCAAATGCTGCAGGCGCAGCTGAACCCGCATTTTCTGTGCAACACGCTCGACACGATGAAGTGGATCAGCAAGATCAATCAGGTGCCGCAGGTGGCGCTGATGTCGACAAATCTGGCCGATATCCTGCGCTTCTGCATCACACCGGACGAATTCGTCCCCCTGCGGCGGGAGCTTGAAATTCTGAACCGGTACGTCGAAATTCAGCGCATCCGCCTGTCGGAGAGCTTTTCGTACACAGAATCCGTGCCCGAGGCGCTGCTTTCGTGCATGGTCCCGAAGATGCTTTTGCAGCCGCTGGCCGAGAACGCCATTCTGCACGGCCTTTCCGGCGTGGAGCACGGCGAGCTTTCCGTCACGGCGGCGCTTACGGCGCAGAACGTGCTGGAGATCCGCGTCCGGGACAACGGCTGCGGCTTCCCGCCGGAGCTTCTGGGGCCATACAGGCCGCCGGAAACGCAGACAGGGCATCTGGGACTGTTCAATGTAGACACGATCCTGCGCAAGCATTACGGCGATGCGTTCGGTCTGTGTCTTGAAAATCCGGAGGGCGGCGGCGCGTGTATCCTCGCGCAGCTGCCCGCGAAGGGAGGGCCCGGCACATGATGCGGGTAATGGTCGTAGAGGATGAGGAAATGATCCGCAGGGGCATCGTCATGGCGGTGGACTGGGCGGCGCTGGACTGCGTCGTGGTCGGCGAGGCCGCCAACGGCGAGCAGGCGCTTGCCGTTGCGGAGGACTGCCGCCCGACGCTCATCATCACGGATCTGAAAATGCCGAAGATGGACGGGCTGGAAATGGTGCGCCGCCTGCGCGAGGCGGGCAGCCGCGCGTATGTCATCATTCTGACCGCCTATGATTCGTTCGCCTACGCGCAGCAGGCCATCCGTCTGGGCGCGGTGGACTTTCTGCTCAAGCCCTTTCACGACGGCGATCTGGAAAACGCCGTTCTGGCGCTGCAGAAGCGCATCGCCGCGCAGGCCGCGCCGCAGCCGGAGCCGCTCCCCGGCGTGAAGGCCGGCCCCAAGAGCCGCTATGTGCGCGAGGCCATGGGTTATCTCGAGCAGAACTGCGGCAGCAGCGAGCTCTCCGTCGGGCAGGCAGCAGCGCAGCTGGGCCTCAGCGAAGGGCATCTGAGCCATCTGTTCAAGAAGGAAACGGATATGACGCTCGGCGCATATCTCACGCGCTGCCGCATCCAGAAGGCTATGGCGCTGCTGCGCGAGGGAAGGCTGAAGGTCTACGAGGTCGCGGAGGCCTGCGGCTACCGCGATATCGCGTATTTTTCGGGTACCTTTAAGAAAATTACCGGACAAAGTCCGTCAGACTATCAGGACACGCGCGGATAGCTTGACAAATTCCGCGTTCGCGGATAGAATGTAGGCACAATTCCATACCATACGTTTCTGCGCGAAAGCGCCGGTGAACGTTTCACCGGGGGAACCGGGTGCAAGGCCCGGGCTAACCCAGTAACCGTAATGCGGACGAACAGACCGTTGCCACTGCCTCACGGCGGGAAGGGGTCTTAGTAGGAGGATGCAGAGCCGGGAGACCTGGTCACGTATGCGAGCTTCTGGGAATGAGCGCTCTGGCGTGCCTGCACAAAGGATGCGGGCACACGTTCAGGCTCTTCCCGCCGGGAAGAGCCTTTTTG
>CADBOK010000108.1 GCA_902796245.1 Oscillospiraceae bacterium
CAAAGATGGGGCGAACCGCTCACATAAAGTGCTGGATAAACTGGCTGGGTACAGAGGGGACAATGTACGCGCACAAGCCATTGTGCAGCTCTCGGAGGTGCTTGCAACGTCCAAACAGCAAGAGACGACGGACACGCATAGCCACCAGTGGATGGACGAAAACGGCTGGATCATTCGCACGGCCTACTTACAGAACAAGAACGGGGACATCTATGAAGCAACTTTGAATATTGCTGATGGAAGAGACCGTAAAATTCTGTACGAAGTAAACAAAGTACATCAAGTCGATAAAACAAAAATCCCCGGCGAGCATACCGCTACTGGCGAAAGCCAGCACTTCCGTTACCAGAAGACTGGAGTGGGTGGTACTCAAACCGAGGACGGAAGAACCGACGCCCCCCGGACTTTCACTGCCGGGGTTGACGGCAAAAACGTCGCCGACGCAGGTTCTTCTAAAAACAGTATATCCAAAACGGGAGAAACTGTCAAGGGGAAAATGTCCGCGCAGGACGGGCGGTATCGGGATCTGATGGGGGAGAAGGCGGCGCAGTATGTGCGGCGGCTGGAAAGCCGGATGGTAAACGAGCTGGCGGAGAATCTGAGCGTGTCGGGGCAGGCGAAGCGGGAGGTTTTGCAGCCGATGGCCGAGGAGGCGCTGCGGACGTTCTTTACGGACGGGCAGCTCGACCGGGCGAAGCTGAATGATCTGTTTGAAACGGCCTAAGCATCCGGCGATTCATCAGCCGGACAAGCCCTTTGGAAGAAAAAATGCAGATGGCGGCGGGCAGATTGTCAAAGCTCTCTTTGATTGCGTTCATGCCGTCACCTCCCGCAGCGGCCATGTCAGATGCCAGAGTCCGTCCACGTCATGTTCACAGGACAGCCCATCGAACCGGCTGCAAAGCACGTCCAGCGATTCATCGCAGCTGGCGCTGATGCGCGTGCGAAGAACGCCGCCGCTTTGCTCGATAAAAAGCAGCATCGCGGTCAGACTGCGCCCAGTGTCCAGCACCGCACCGAACAGGTCATACAGCGCGATGGCTTGCGCTGCGGAAATGTTTTCGCCCAGCTTGAGCCGCACCGTGCAGGAAACTCCGCAGAGCTGCAAAGCCTGCGCCGATTCGTTGAGACAAAGCGATAGTTCGTATGCGTCGATGAAGTTCTTCTGCGCCGCGAGGAAGACCAGATTTCTGCGGCGCTTGATGTACGTCATAACGACGGCGATGCGGCCCAAGAGAGGCTTTGCCTCCTCCTGCGACTGTGCGTAGGATAACTGGGACAAAAGTGTTTCCAGCCGCGCAAACTGCGGCGCGGATTGCTGTTCGACGAGATCATAGAGCTTTGTTTGTTCTTCCAGCTTCAGCTTCCGCGCCTTCTGCGCGTTTTCTGCTTTCAAAATATCGCCGGTGTCCCGCAGCGGATGCAGCTTTCAATTCCCGCGGCGAGGAGCAGGCACTGCACGACTGTCATACCGCCGGCCAGCAGTTCGATCCAGGGAATCCGGCTGATATAAAGCACGGAATACAGCGCCGCCAGCGCGACCGGTACAAACGGAAGCCCCAGTGTGACGCGACTATGCGGGATGCGGCACTTGAGGAGCATCGTCACGATAGCCGCCACCATCCCCGGAGCGATCCATTCCATGACGATAAAATAACCCGCGCCTTAGCCGTGATCGGTGTCGTGCCATGCGGTTGCGTCTGCCGGGAACACGAAGACCAGCTGATGCAGATCGTTCGTCAGCACCAGCAGCAGAAGCAGCGTAACGGGAATATAAAATAGGCTCGTCCATTTGGGAAGTCGGTAGTTTTCTGGCCTTCCCAGCGAGAGCGCGACGAACACGCACAGAAGCGGAATGAACAGCATCGGGAAATAATAGCCGTACCAGAGATAGCGGATAGCGGATAGCGGCAGGCGTGGCGGCAAAGAAGAATTTGACGGTTCGAATCGACAGCCAGAACACGCAAAGTGCCGCCGTCGCCGCCAGATACCGCCGCACCAGTGTCTGCACAATGCGCTGCCAGAGCGAAATGCCCCACCACGTCATAAGTCCAATATAGATAAAGCTCCGCAGCAGCGATACCGGCAGAAAATACACAGCAGTCTGGATATGGGATGTTATTATAGCCGGCAAAAGCAAAACGTTTCGCGAATGAAGAGCGGGGAATATGCTGGAAACTGACTGGAAGGACCGCCTTAAATTGCGCATTTTTCACAAAAACAAGACAAGAATTTGAACAAACTGCTTCTTGACGGGAGAAACAGGTATGGAGTACAATAAAGAAAAAGCGAAACGTTATTTGCAAACAGGAGCAGTCAATGTCAACGATCAAGGACGTCGCCCGCCGGACAGGGCTTTCTTTGTCCACCATTTCCAAATATCTCAACGGCGGCAACGTCCGCGAGGAAAATCGCCTTGCGATCGACGCGGCGGTCGCGGAGCTGGGCTATTCGGTCAACGTCTTTGCCCGCAGCCTCAAGGCCAATCGTTCCATGACCGTCGGCGTTCTGCTGCCGACGATCTCCAGCCCGTTCTTCGGCCGTGTGGTCGCGGCGCTGGAATTGATCCTGCGGCGCAGCGGCTACGAGTGCTTTGTCTGCACCTATGATTTCGACAGGGAACAGGAGCTCGGCAAGCTGGAATTCCTCGCGCGCTACCACGTCGACGGCATCGTCTATGTTCCGGAGCACGCAAGCGCCGAAGAGGTCCGCGCCCGCGCCGGTGCGATCCCTGTTGTGCTGATCGACCGGTCGCTGGAAAATGCACAGTATGATACCGTTGTGGTCGATAATCTCAACGCGGTCTATATGGCGGTCGAGCACCTGATCGGCCGCGGCCACCGCCGCATCGGCCTCATCGCGGGCCCGCAGACCATTTCAACCGCGCGGGAACGTACCGTGGGCTACCGCCGGGTACTTGCCGATTACTGCCTGCCGGTCGACGAGTCGCTCATCGCCGCCGGAAACTATGATCTTGAATCCGGCTCGCGCCTGTTTGGCGCCTTTCTCGATATGCCGCAGCCGCCGACGGCGGTATTTGTGACCAACTATGACATGACGCTCGGCGCGATCATGGCCGCGCACGAGCGCGGCGTGGCGCTGCCGGACGATGTGGATTTCATCGGCTATGACAACGTCGACCTGTGTTCCATCGTTTCACCCAAGCTCGAGATCGTCGAGCAGCCTATGGATGAGATGGGCCTGCGCGCGGCAGAGCTCCTGCTGGCGCGCCTCGGCGGCGATGCGTCGCCCGCGAAGCTGCTGCGCCTCAAGGCGAAGCTTTCCAACCTGTAACCCTCGCCCGGGAAGGGCGTGTGAAACGAAATTTTATAAACGTAAAGGAGTTTATTGTATGGCAAAGAATCGTTATATCGGCGAATACCCCGTGATCGGCATCCGCCCCATCATCGACGGCCGCCGCGGCCCGATGCAGCTGCGCGAGAGTCTGGAAGATCAGGTTATGGCCATGGCCGAGGCCGCGAAGAAGCTGTTTGAGGAAAACCTGTATTACTCCAACGGCGAGCATGTGAAGGTTGTCATGGCCGACACCTCCATCGGCCGCGTGCCGGAATCTGCCGCCTGCGCGGAAAAGTTCAAGCGCGAGGGCGTCGCCATCACCCTGTCCGTCACGCCCTGCTGGTGCTACGGCTCCGAGACCATGGACATGGATCCCATGACCATCAAGGGCGTCTGGGGCTTCAACGGCACCGAGCGTCCGGGCGCGGTGTACCTCGCCTCCGTTCTGGCGACCCACGCCCAGAAGGGTCTGCCCGCCTTCGGCATCTACGGCCATGAGGTGCAGGACCGCGATCAGGTCACCGAAATTCCCGATGACGTGAAGGAAAAGCTCCTGCGCTTCGGCCGCGCCGCCGTTGCGGTCGCCACCATGCGCGGCAAGAGCTATCTGCAGATCGGCTCCATCACGATGGGCATCGGCGGCTCCATCATGGACACCCACTTCATCGAGGATTATCTGGGCATGCGCGTCGAGTCCGTCGACGAGGTCGAGATCATCCGCCGCATGACCGAGGGCATCTACGACGAGAAGGAGTATGAGAAGCTCAAGGCGTGGGCCGACAAGCACGTGATCGAGGGCTTCGACAAGAACCCCGAGGCCATCCAGAAGAGCCGCGAGCAGAAGGACAAGGACTGGGAGTTCACCCTGAAGATGTACCTCATCATCAAGGATCTGATGAACGGCAACAAGAACCTGCCCAAGGGCTGCGAGGAAGAGGCCGTGGGCCACAACGCCATCGCCGCCGGCTTCCAGGGCCAG
>CADBOK010000109.1 GCA_902796245.1 Oscillospiraceae bacterium
GCGATCTGGATGGAGTAGGTGTACTCGTCGAGCAGACGGATACCGGCCAGCTCCTTGGCCTCGCCAGCCTGATACTCGGGGCCGCCGACGATGGAGTCGGCAGTGACAGTCGCGCCGGCTTCCTTGGTGGCCGGGGACAGCTGGACCAGAGCATAAGCGACGTAGTCAGCAGCGGTGATGGGCTCGCCGTTGTTGTAGGTCAGGCCTTCGTTGATCTTGACAGTCCAGGTGATGGTGCCGTCGTCGTTCGGGGTCTCCTCGATGGAGGAAGCGGTGGTCTGGTTCATGACCATCTGGCCGAACTGATCGAAAACGACAGTGTCATAGTCGTTGATCAGGTCGCGGACGAGTTTGTCGCTGGCGTTGTTGGTCCACCATGCGTTGCCGAGGTCACCGGAGATTTCGGTGGAGCTGCCGTAGATGACCTTGTTCTCACGGGTCTCGACGGGAGTCGGCTCCTCAACCGGGGTGGTGTCTTCGGTGGGGGTGGTTTCTGCGGGAGTGTTGGTGTCGCTGGGAGTGGTCTCAGCGGGCTTTTCGGCGTTGTTTGCACAGCCGGCGAACATGGCAGCGACCATGACGACGACGAGAAGCAGCGCGAAGAGCTTCTTCAGATTCTTTTTCATCTTGATCCTCCTATTTTAGTTTATAATTTACTGTGGTTGCTTCACAGAAAATTATCGCTGGTTTTGATATCTGTCCGCCGCACACGGCCATCTGACCGCGTGACGAATACGATGAGATATCTGTAAGTTATTATAGCATATTCACCGTCCGGAATCAACTAAAATGATTTTTTTCCACCTGAAAAATTGTCTTTTTCAGTCCTTTTCCCTGCCGCGCCCGACGGCGTCCCACATCGCCGGGTATGCCGTTCATTTTCCCGCCGCGGGTTGCGATCTTGCGCGGAACAGTGGCTCCTTTGCGTCTCTTTTTGAAAGCATTGCCAGCGTTCTGCACAGATTTCGTCCGCAATTTTTGTGCGTTCATCCAGCCGCTCCCACCGCAGTGCACAGAATTTCCCCCTGCATTCTGTATAAAACAGCGGATAAATCACACCTCATTTTTATTTGTGCAGTGTCCTGAAGCCCTGCATGTTTCAAGTGCGCAGGCAGTAAAAAGGCTCCCCTTGGGCACAAGGGGAGCCTTGGGTGCTTACGATTTTATCAGAACGCCCAGGTTCCGTCCCGGAAGATGGCGACGGTCTTTCCGTCCTCGCAGACGGCGTCGATCGCGAGATCCGCCGAGCCGATCATGAAGTCCTCGTGAATCATCGAGTCGTTCACGCCCAGCTTGCGGCATTCGTCCAGCGTCTTGTTCTGGAAGTCCCTGATGGTGTCGGCAAAGCCCATGCCGAGCGCCAGATGGCAGCAGGCGTTCTCATCGAACAGGGTGTTATAGAACAGCAGGCCCGTCTGGTTGATGGGCGAATCGAACGGCACGAGCGCGCACTCACCCAGATACCGGCTGCCCTCGTCCATTTCGATGAGCTTTGTCAGAAGCTCGCCGTTCTGCTCGGCATGCCATTCGACGGCCTTGCCCTCGTGGAAGCGGATCCAGAAGCCGCTTATCAGCTGGCCCTGATAGCTCAGCGGCTTTGTCGCGTAGACGATGCCCTCGGCCACGCCGCGCATCGGGGAGATGAAGCATTCCTCGGTGGGGATGTTGGGGTTGAAGAAAATGCCCTGCAGGCTCGTCTCGCCGCCGCCGCAGAACTGCGCCTCGGGGATCATGCCGACGGTGAAATCGGTGCCGTTGGAGGACTTGTAGCGCAGCTCCCGGATATGCAGGCTGTTAAGATATTCGCAGCGGTCGTGCAGATCCCGGTTGTGGTCTTCCCACGCCTTGATGGGATCGTCCGTCACGCGGGAGGTCTTCAGAATCGCGTCCCACAGCTTTTCCACGGCCTGCGACGCGCGCAGCTCCGGGAAGAGCTTCTTGGCCCACTTTTCGCCCGGAACGGCGGCAATGCACCACTGGTATTTGTTCTCGATCTGGTCGCGGTAGCCCTTGATGATGGGGTACTTGGCCTGCTGGGACTTGGCCATCTTTTCCTGATTCACGCCGCGCAGCCCGTCGGGATCCTCGCTGATGAGGTAGATGCGGCAGGGGATGGTGTCGACATAGTGCTGCCAGCGGGCCTCTTCGTAATTGTCGAGCGTGGACAGCGTCTTGAGCGAGCGGTAGCGCACGTGCAGCTTCGTGAGCGGCTGGTAGCTCCAGTCGACAACGACCTTCTTCGCCTTCAGCTTATAGCACTCGTCGACGAGCATCGCCACGAATTCCGGCTGGTCGAGCTCGGCCGTGATAAAGACCTCCTGTCCCTTCTGGACATTCGCGCCGACCTTGGCAATCAGCTTCGCGTATTCCCGCAGAACGGTTTTCTTCATAAAAAAGCCTCCATTGCTTTATTTTTCTATAGTTTAGCACAATTTCCCCGCATTGAAAAGAGCTGCGCGAAAATTCGCCCTTGCGGGCCCGCGCCGGGCGCGGTATACTGAAAGAAAACGACACATGGAGGTTTTTCATGCTTACCGAACAGCTTTTTGACTTTCTTGCTGCCAGCCCCAGCTGCTACCATGCCGTGCAGGCGCTCGCGGAGCGGCTGGAAAGAAACGGCTACACGCAGCTGCGGGAGCAGGACGCATGGACGCTGACGCCGGGCGGGAAATACTTTGTCACGCGCAACGGCTCGTCGCTTCTGTCCTTCCGCATCCCGCAGAGCGCGCCCGCGGGCTTCCTGATGGCCGCCGCGCATACCGACTCCCCCACGTTCAAGATCAAGCACAACCCGGAGAAAAAGTCCGGCCCGTATGTGCAGCTGTCGACGGAAAAATACGGCGGCATGCTCATGGGCACGTGGTTCGACCGGCCGCTTTCCGTCGCGGGCCGCGTCGTGACGGCGAAGGACGGAAGGCTGGAGACGAAGCTGGTCGATGTAGACCGCGATCTGGCCGTGATCCCCTCCGTCGCCATTCACATGAACCGCGCCGCGAACGACGGCTTTAAGCTCATGGCGAACGTCGACACGCTCCCGCTCTATGGCATGCAGGAATCCTCTAACAGCTTCCGCAGCGTCGTGGCCGAGGCCGCGGGCGTAAAGGAGGACGAGGTGCTCGGCGAGGATCTGAGCCTGTACGTGCGCACGCGCGGCACGTGCTTCGGCGCGAAGAACGAGTTTCTCCTCGCGCCCCGGCTGGACGATCTCGGCTGCGTGTTCGGCCTGCTCGAGGGCTTCCTTTCGGCGGAAGCCTCCGGCAGCGTGCCGGTCTTCTGCGCGTTCGACAACGAGGAGGTCGGCAGCGAGACGAAGCAGGGCGCGGCGTCGAGTCTGCTCTCCGATACGCTCCGGCGCATTGCGCTCGCGCTGGGGATGAACGAGGAAGGGTATCTCCGCATGCTCGCGCAGAGCTTCCTTGTCTCGGCGGACAACGCCCACGGCGTCCATCCGAACCATCCGGAATACGCCGACATGACCAACACGCCGCGCCTGAACGGCGGCGTCGTCATCAAATTCAACGCCAACCAGCGCTATACGACCGACGGCGTCTCCTGCGCGCTGTTCACAGCGGTCTGCCGCGAGGCGGGCGCGCCCGTGCAGGTGTACGCCAACCGCTCCGACATGCCGGGCGGTTCGACGCTCGGCTCCATCGCCACGACGAAGGTCTCCGTCCCGAGTGTGGACATCGGCCTTGCGCAGCTGGCCATGCACTCGTGCGTCGAAACGGCAGGCGCGGACGACCTCGATGCGCTGGTCAGGACCATGACGGTCTATTACGGCAAGACGCTGCGGCGCTGCGGCGAACAGATTACATTCTGAGAAAGCGCCCCTGCTCCGGCTTGGAGCAGGGGCGTTTTTGCGGTGCTTACAGGCTTCCCGGATGGCGCGGGATGTAGGCGCCGATGGGGCCGGCCTTCATCTCGCCATGGTCGACGGCGAGCGTTCCGCGCAGATAGACCTGCGCGATGGAGCCTTTGGTCTTGAAGCCCTCATAGGGGGTATAGCCCGCAGCGGAAAGCTGCGTCTGCGCCGTGATGACCGCGTCGGCCTCGGGGTCGTAGACGACGATATCCGCGTCACTGCCGGGGGCAATCACGCCCTTGCGCGGGTACGCGCCGTAGAGCCGGGCGGGGTTTTCGGACAGAAGCGCGCACATCTGCTCTTTCGTGATGCGGCCTTCGGCCACGCCTGCCGTATAGAGCAGCTCGCCGCGCGTCTCCACGCCGGGCAGACCGCCGGGAATCTTCGTAAAGTCGCCGCGTCCGGCGTCCTTCTGTTTCAGAGTAAAGCTGCAGTGGTCGGTCGAGACGGTCTGAATGCTGCCGTTGGCAAGGGCCTTCCACAGAACCGCCTGATCCTCCTTCTTGCGCATGGGCGGCGCGCAGATATAGCGCGCGGAGGCGGAATAGTCCTCCTGATAATAGACGCTGTCGTCCAGCAGCAGGTAGTGCGGGCAGGTTTCGACATAGACCTTCTGTCCGCGCTCGCGCGCGTGCATGACCTCCAGCAGCGCTTCCTTTGTGCTCAGGTGTACGATCACGACCGGAACGTCCGCGACCTCCGCAATGCGCAGCAGATGGGCCACCGCCTCCGCCTCGAGCGGGTTCGGGCGGCACTCGGGATGCGACGACGGGGCCGTCTTTCCATCCGCCTTGTGCTGTGCGATGAGCGCGTCGATCACGCCCGCGTTTTCACAGTGGACGCCCGCGATGCCGCCGTATTTTTTCAGCTCCAGCAGCGCCGAGAACAGATCCTGATCGCCGATCATCATGGCGGGATACGTCATGTACATTTTAAACGACGGGATGCCCGCTTCAAACATGGCGGGGATCTCGTTTTTGATGTCCTCGTTCCAGTCGTCGATGGTCATGTGGAAGCTGTAGTCGCAGCTCGACCGGCCGTCGGCCTTTTTATGCCAGAGCTTTAAGCCGTAATCCAGCGTCTCGCCCTTATTCGGGCAGGCGAAGTCAATGACCATCGTCGTGCCGCCGTGGATGGCGCTGCGCGTGCCGGTGTCAAAGTTGTCGGCGGTCGTGGTGTTGCAGACATCGAGGTCGAAGTGCGTGTGCGCGTCGATAAAGCCGGGGAAGAGCAGCTTGCCGCTCACGTCCACGACCTTCGCGCCGCCGGCTTCCAGCCCTTCGCCGACAGCGGCGATCTTCTCGCCGTCCACCAGCACATCCGCAACGCGGGAGCCCGCCGCGGAGACGACCGTGCCGCCTTTGAGCAACAGTTTCATAATCAAATCATCCTTTCTTGCATCGGAGTATATGTTCAAAAATCAGCGCACACCGGTCGAGCCGAAGCCGCCCCGGTCGGTGTCGGAGAGCGTGTCGCATTCTTCAAAGCTGACAGGCGGCTGCACCTCATAAATGCGGAACTGACAGATGCGGTCGCCCTTTTCGATCACGGTGTCGCGCGTGGCGTAGACCGGCAGCTTCCATTCGTCGTTTGTGCCGCAGTAGCTGTTGTCGATCACGCCGACGGAGTTGGCCTGCAAAATCCCCCAGCGCTTGAACGTGGACGAGCGCGGGGCCGTGCGGGCTTCATACCCCTCCGGCAGCTGCATCGACACGCCAAGCGGGATGAGGGCGAAGTCGCCCGCGTGGAGCTCCATGGTCTGCGCGCAGTACAGATCGATCCAGTCGCCCTTGCCGGTTTTTTGCAGGCGGGGCAGATCGTCGGAAAAATAGTGAATCCTGATAACAGGCATGACATCCTCCTACTGCCGCTCGTCCCAGAGGACGACGGCTCCTGTTTTTAAGCTTGCGGGCACGTCGATCAGCCGCTGATTGGACGAGCCGCGAAAGCGCAGATTCAGATTTTTGAGGCTTGCAATAAACGGCCCGTCGACCAGCACGTCGAGATAGGACAAAAGCTCCTGCGTGACCTCCCACGGGCCGAGCTTCCTGGTCAGAATGTCGCGGTCGAAAAGATAGCCGGTGAACGACCAGATGGATTTTTCGGGATAGGCCGCTTTGATCCTGCGTGAAAGCGCCAGTAGTCCCGGCTGGTTCTCCGGCTCAAACGGCTCGCCGCCGAGATACGTGATGCCCCGGATGTAGGCGGGCGCCAGCATGGCGAGAATTTTGTCCATCACCGCCTCGTCGAACGGCTTGCCGTAGGCAAAGTCCCATGTTTCGGGGTTGAAGCAGTCCTTGCAGTGGTGACGGCAGCCGGAGACGAACAGGCTGACCCGCACGCCGGGCCCGTTGGCAATATCGCAGGTTTTGATCGCCGCGTAGTTCATTGCAGCACCCCCACTCTCTTTTTTATTATCGTATCATGCCGCCGGAAGCTTTGCAAGCGGGACGCCGTATTTTTCGGCAGTTTTGCATCTTGCTTCCACCGGCTGGATGTTGTAGAATAGAAAAGCATTTTGCAAAGATAAAGGAGGCGGGCGGATATGAAGTACATCGCGATCTGCGGCACCGTGGGCGCGGGAAAGACGACGCTTTTGCAGCGGCTCACGGCATATTTCGGCCCGCGCGCCGCGTTTCATGAGGAGCGTCCGCAGGACAATCCCTACATCAACGAATACTATTCCGATTCCAAGCGCTGGTCGTTTCACTCGCAGGTCAGCTTTCTTTCGCTCTATTTTGACGACGAAAAATGGCGGCCGGAGATCGGCGATACCGAGTTTTTCTTCTTTGACCGCGCGTTTCTGGAGAATCTGGTCATCGCGAAATACCGCCTGAACCAGCAGGATCTGACGCAGGACGAATACGGCATCCTCTGCAAGCTGGCAAACGGCATCGCGTCGCTGATGCCGCCGGTCGACAAATATCTCTATCTCGACTGCTCCGTCAGCACGATCATCGAGCACATGCGCCAGCGCGGACGGGAATACGAGGACGATCTCGACCTCATGTATGTGTATGAGCTCAAGGAGCTTTACGACGAATGGGCCGAAACGCTCCCGCCGGAGCGGACGCTGCGCATCAATATGGACGGCGGGGAATACGATCTGAATGAGATCGTGCGGTTTTTGGAGGCGTGAGCATGCAGAAGCAGGACCGGCCTGTCGCGTTTTTTGACTCCGGTCTCGGCGGGCTCAGCGTCCTGCGCGAGACGGTGCGGCTGCTGCCGCAGGAAAACTATCTGTACTACGGCGACTCGCTCCACGCGCCCTACGGCGTTAAGAGCGAAGCGCAGATCCAGACGCTGAGCCTTGCGGCGGCGGAGCATCTGGTAAACGCCGGGGCCAAGGCCATCGTCGTGGCCTGCAACACGGCGACGTCCGCCGCCATCGGCCTGCTGCGGCAAGTCTACCCGGACATTCCCGTGATCGGGACGGAGCCCGCGCTCAAGCCTGCCGTTGAAAAGTACCCCGGCGGCAGGATCCTGGTCATGGCGACGCCCATGACCATCCGGCAGGAAAAATTTCAGGCGCTCAAGCGCCAGTTTGATGACCGCGCGCAGATCATCGGCCTGCCGTGCGAGGGGCTGATGGAATTTGTCGAGCGCGGAGAGCTGCGCGGAAGCGCGGTGGAGGCGTATCTGGAAGAAAAGCTCGCGCCATATCTGCGCGAGCCGGTCGACGTGATCGTGCTTGGCTGCACGCACTATCCGTTTTTGACGGGCGCCATCCGCAGGGTCGTCGGGCCGGGCCCGGAGATCATGGACGGCAGTCACGGCGTCGCGATGCAGCTCGAGCGGAAGCTCGCCCAGAGCGGGATGCTGCGCAAAAGCGGCGAACCGGGCACAGCAGTTTTCGAAAATTCCCTCGACGAGCCGGAAATCCTCGCCCTCAGCCGGGCGCTGTTCCAATACCGGGATGAATAAAAAACACACGCGGCGTCTGAAGCTTCGGACGCCGCGTTCGTTTGTTTGGGAGCTGCCCGGTTCCGGCTGGCTGGTTAAGCCTCCGGCGGCCCCTTCTTTTCCGTCTTACCGGAAAAGAAGGGGGAGAAAAGGGGCGCTGGTTACGGTTTGGTGCGTGCTGCGGGTACAGTTCAGGCAAGCCCTGATTTATAGTCGTTGCGAACACACCGAGCCACCCTACGGGCGCTATGGTACGCGCCGCCTGTTACGGGACACTAAGATTTACCGCAGCTGCCTTTGAACAGCTGCGGTAAATCAGCTCTGCATTCGAGACTTGCAAGGAAGTACGAATTCGCCGAGGCCCCTACGAAGCTTGTACGCACAGCGCCAGAGCTTTTGAACTGCATCAAGCTTCGCGGGAAAAGTCCAGAAAAACCGCTTCGGTTTTTCTGGTCGCTTTAAGGGGGCTCCGGGGGAAAATTGAAATCCCTCCGGACCTCAAATTGCAAACCAGCGAAGCTGCAAATTTCAAAAAGCGTTATTACATTGAAAAAGGTATCGTTGACCATAAAAACCTGCGGTGGCCGGGAACCCCGGACGCCGCGTTTTCAGATCAATTCACACGCGATCTCCGCGTCCTTCGCGAGAAGCGCTGCGTATTCCGCCAGGCGCGTCTGTGCGCTGCGCAGTGCGTCGGGGGCCTGTCCGGGGACGCCGAAGACGGGGTAGAACACATGACGGCTTTCTTCCCGCGCGCACGTTCTTGCGTCCGCGCCGGCGATCATGCTGAAGATGATGCCGCCCGCGTCGCGTCCGGTGACATCGCCGGGGTAGGTGTGGACCTCGTCGCCGCGCAGCCCCTCGAACGGCGTCTTTTCCTCCGCCTGATACAGCTCGACCGGCCCCATCAGGCGATCAATGTCGTGCGTCCCGCAGAGCACATGCGTTTCCAGTTCGACCAGAAACGGAACGGCGGTCACAGGGTTCCAGCGCGGAAATTCCCGGCCCTTGAGCAGCACGGATTCGAACTGCATCATAACGGGATACGTCTTCTTGAATTTCCGGAAATAGCGGAAATACGGATTCTGCCCGAACACGTCCGCACGGACGTAGTCCCGGTACTGCTCCCGCAGCGCGGCAAGGTGCCGTTCCACTATATCGTAGAATCCAGCCTCATCCCACTGCGCCTTGTCCGGGTACTGCACCTCGACCCATGCAAACGGGACGCCTGCGTGCTGCATACCGTTCTCTTTTGTGATCTGTACCATGCTTCAATGCCTCCCGATCCTGTTTTTTCTATATATAGCATCGGGAACCGGCACTGTCAAGCGTTATTCAGCCAGCTTCTTGCCCAGCGCGCGGCAGGCGGCAAGTGCCTCGTCGTCCGGCGCTTCGCAGCAGATGACGCTGTCCGACACGCGGTTGAGCCCGGCGGAGCCGCAGTCTTCCTCCCACGTGCGCATCCATTCGCCGTCGCCCCAGCCGTAAGAGCCGAACAGGCCGACGGCCTTGCCCGCGAGCGCCGGTTTCAGCGTGTCGAACATCGGCGCGAATTCCGTCTCTTCCAATTCCTCAGCGCCCATCGCCGGGCAGCCGAGCGCGGCGGCATCCAGCGCCTTCACGGCGTCCGCGCTGACGTCCGCGGGCGTCCAGACGGCGCACTCCGCGCCCGCCTCGCGCATGCCTTCCGCGACGGCGTTTGCCATGGCCTCAGTGTTGCCGGTGCCGCTCCAGTAAATAACTGCTGTTTTTTCATGTTCAGGACTTCCTTTCTATTCTGTCTGCGACCGCCAGCCGGTCCAGCTCTACGCCGGAGCGCCAGCGCTCGCAGTAGCTTTGCGTACATTTTTTATAGCGGGCAAAGGTCCGCCGCGCCTGCCGTTCGTCGCCGTAGACCTTCCACACGCCCGCGCATTTGGCGTTCGCCGCGTGATTCTCGATGAATCCCTTCACGTCCTCCGGCGGATAGCTGAGAAACAGACCGACCTCGTGCGGAAATTCCGCGGCTTCGCGCATGCGCTGCACGAGCCGCGCGACGCACCCGCCGCAGCTGCCGCAGGGATAGCCCGCGTCCGCCAGCAGCGCCTCTGCCGTCTGCGCGCGCAAATCGCGCTGCAGCGCCGCCGGGCGGTAGAGGTACAAAAGCGCCTTTCCCTCCGTGAACCGCAGCGGCAGCAGGCACAGCCCGCGGGAAAGATAACGCCGGTTGAACGCGCGGATCTCGCCGAGCAGCGCGTCCTTTTCAGCACACGGACATGGGAACAGACTGCCGGTCTTGATCCCGGCCAGCGTCGGCGCGGCCTGCTGTACGACCATCTCCTCCGACATCAGCAGGCCTCCTGCGCCGCGTATTTGTCCAGAATGCCGCGCAGCGCGGACAGGGAGCTGGTGTGGCAGCTCTCGATGATCGTTCCGCGGCCCTTGAGCTCGCTCAGCGCGCCCTGCACCATCTTGTGGGACATGGTATTGGTGAAAAAAATCGTCAGATCCGGGCTGCCCAGCTTGTTCCGCAGGCCGCCGGCGGGCTTGGTGAAGATCTTCGACTGACATTGGTAGCTTTCGCAAAGCTCCCGGTAGCGGCGCTCCATACATTCGTTGCCGCCAAGAATTACAACGCTCATAGGCTCGTCCTTTCGGTTTGAAATTAGTTAGATAGCTCTAATCTACGGATATAGTAAGCCCCACGATCTGTCCGCATTGCGGACGGCAAGCGGGAGACGTCTGCACCATAGCGGTTAGAGAACCTTAACTACTTGCACAGATCATACCATACTTTTCCCCGATACGCAAGAAAAATTTACGCGGAAACAAAAAATTCTGCCCGGAAGCGCAAAAAGGCTCCCCTTGAGCCCAAGGGGAGCCCTGAGTGCGCGTACCACGCCGTTCAGATCACCTGGCCGTTTTTCAGCTGCAATTGAAGCTTGTCGGCGATGAGTGCGATGAACTCGGAGTTTGTCGGCTTGCCTTTCGTGTTCGACACGGTATAGCCGAAGAAGCGCTGGAGCGTTTCGAGATCGCCCCTGTCCCATGCGACCTCGATGGCGTGGCGGATGGCACGCTCGACGCGCGACGGCGTAGTCGCGAACGTCTTGGCGACCTGCGGGTACAGAACCTTCGTGATGGCGTTGATGACGTCCATGTCCTGTACGGCGATCATGATCGCCTCGCGCAGATACTGATAGCCCTTGATGTGCGCCGGGACGCCGATCTCGTGGATAATGGAGGTGACCATCGCCTCGATGTTGACCTCCTGCCGCCGCTGGGCGTTCTGGCGGAGCTGGCCGTCGATTGCGGTCATCTCGTGGATGCGCTCGGCCACGGCGTCGAGCTCGCACGGCTTCGTCATGAAATACTGCACGCCGAGACTCGCTGCCATATTGGCGACGTATTCCGTCATAAAGCCCGTCAGTACCAGAGCCGCCGGCGGCTTATCCATTTCACGCGCCTTTTTCAGGACTGCGATGCCGTCCAGCTTTGACAGCATCAGGTCCAGTACCAGAATGTCCGGCTTCGTCACGCGCATGAGTTCGACTGCGCGCTGCCCGTCGGCTGCCGTACCGACGATCTCATAGCCGGGAACCTGTTCCAGACGGCGTTTGACGTGACCGCAGAACTCCTCATTTCCATCTGCGATCAGAATTTTGACATGGTTTTCCATTTTTGACCTCTCCTCATAATATGGCTTGTGTCAGACACTGACTTTTTATCGCTGCGACATCACTAATGTAGCACAATATGGAAAATTTTTCAATTTATTTTCCGAAATTTGCACCAGAAACTTCTCGCTGTCCTTCGACATAAAATTTATCGAGTAAAGAAATCGTTAAAAATGATAGAAAACACGGATAATGAAAATAAATTGCAATATCTTTTTTGGGCCTAGATTCCAAACACGATTATATGACCACTTGCCCGCCGCGTCAAGTGCATCTAATGTTTTTCTATATTTTTGTAAAATTTCCAGAGTAATTTTGGCTAATATGCATGAAAAACCCAGATCCCGCAGCTGCGCGGGATCCGGGTTTTTCTTTGTTTTTTTCAGCTTCAGGCGTCCTGCGGCAGGATTTTGCCCTCCGCTGTGAACGTCACGACGCGCATGGGAATGTCCTTTCCGCTTGCCGCGACGGCCTGCCGCGCGGCGTATTCCAGCCCGCCGCAGCACGGCACCTCCATGCGTGTGAGCGTCACGCTGCGTACATCGTTTTCCGTCAGGATGGCCGTCAGCTTTTCTTCGTAGTCCGCGCGGTCGAGCTTCGGACAGCCGATGAGCGTGACGCGGCCGCGGATAAAGTCCGCGTGGAAGCTGCCGCAGGCATACGCCGTGCAGTCGGCGGCGATGAGCAGCTCGCAGCCGTCAAAATACGGCGCGCGCACCGGCACGAGCTGCAGCTGCACCGGCCAGTTTTGCAGACGGCCCGGCTGTGCGGGCGCGTTCTGTCCCGAAGATGCCTGCGCAAGCGTCCGCACCTGCGTACCTGCGCAGCCGCAGGCCAGCCTGTCCGGCGCTTTTGCATCCGGCTTTTTCGCCGCCTGCACGGCCCTGACCGCTTCCGCCGTCAGCCGGTCGCGCTTCGCCTGTTTGACGGCTTCCTCGTCATATGCCGCCGCTTCGCGCTCGATAAAGCGGATCGCGTCCACCGGACAGACCGGCAGGCAGTTGCCGAGCCCGTCGCAGTAATCGTCCCGGATCAGCTTCGCCTTGCCGTCTATGATGGCGATCGCGCCCTCGTGGCACGCCTGCGCGCACAGGCCGCAGCCCGTGCAGGCGGCTTCGTCGATCTCAATGATGGTCCGTTTCATACCTGTCCCTCCTGACGGTTTTTCGCTTCCAGTCTCGCGCGCCGCTCGGCGTCGGCCTTTTCCTGGTTGCGCCGCGCGATGACCATGAGCTTTTCATATGTCTCCTCGCCCACGCACTGCTTCGCGTATTTGCACCACTGCACGCAGCTGAGCTTGTCGTTGTATACGACAAAGCCGCACCTGTCGCAGGCGACCTCTGTGTCTGTGGAAAAAATTTCGATGGGATTGCCGCAGTTCGGGCAGATCCGATCCTCAATGGTCGGCGTCCGCGGCTTGCCCTGGCAGCCGTCCATAATCATGTTCCTCGCCTCCTTTTCAGTAACCGCAGACGATTGCATCATCGGCTGCTTGACTTTCTGGCCATAGTATAGGATACTGAAGAAAAAATGTATGTTGTTTTTCCAACGAAGGAGAATCAAATTATGGAGAATCTGACGATTTTGACCGAATGCGCGCTGTTTCATGGATTACAGGAGGCACAGATCCGGCAGATGCTGCCGTGCCTGTCCGCGCGGCGGGCGAGCTTCCGGCGCGGACAGTTTCTGCTGCGCGCGGGAGAGCAGGCGGCATGGGCCGGGATTCTCCTGTCCGGCGAGGCCGAGATTTTGCAGGAGGATTTCTGGGGCAACCGCAATCTGCTCGCCGCCGTCGGGCCGGGCGGACTGTTTGCCGAGGCGTTCGCCTGCGCGCAGGCCGTTTCGCCGGTGAGCGTTCTGTGCAAAACGGACGGCAGCGTCCTGTATCTGAATGTGCGCGCCGTCTTTTCTCTCTGCGAAAAGGCCTGCGCGCAGCACAAGGCGCTTTCGCAGAACCTCATCCGGGTGCTGGCGGAGAAAAACATGCAGCTGAACGAAAAGGCTGGCTTCCTCTCGCAGCGCACGACGCGCGAGAAGCTGCTGGCCTATCTGTCCGCGCAGGCGCGCCGCGCCGGCAGCGCCAGCTTCCGCATCCCCTTCGACCGGCAGCAGCTGGCCGATTTCCTGTCCGTCAACCGCAGCGCCATGTCCGCCGAGCTCTCGCGCATGCAGCGCGAGGGCCTTCTCCGCGCCGACCGCAGCAGCTTCACGCTCTGCCAGCCGGAATAACGAAAAGACCGCCCGCGGGCGGTCTTTTCCTTATATCTGTCCCAGAATCCGGCGGGCCTGTGCGAAAAATTCTTCACGGGAAAACAGGACGTTGAGCGCCTGCAGCAGCGCGTTTGCGCTCATGTGCGCGGGCAGGCGGAGCGCTTTTAAAAGCGCGGCGCGCTTTTTCACGCTCTCCGGGCCGCCGGAAAGGCCGAGGGCGAACAGGTCCTGCTTGGTGATGGGCTCTTTTGCGGGCGGAAGCACATTGCCGTCCTCAAACTCCGCGCCTGCGTCGCGCAGAGCCTGCAGAAGAATTTCGGGCGTCATGCCCTCCACGCCGAGCAGCCCCTCTTTTCCGGGGGCTGCCTTTCGTTTTTCCTTGCCGGGAAGGTCGGGAATATAGGCGTGCAGCACGCCCTGCTCGGGCAGCGCGCTTTTGAGCGTATTGCGGATGAGAAAGCCCGCGCCATCCGAATCGGTCAGGATGACAAGGCCGGTCGTCTGCGCGGCCTGCCGCAGCAGGCGCAGAAGGGCCGGGTCCTTCATATCGGTAAAGCCGTTTGTCGTAAAGATGGCCGTGTCGACGATCTGACGGAGCGTGTTCTGGTCGTATTTTCCCTCGACGACAATGGCCTGCCGCAGCTTCCGCTTATCCATGCTGCGCCTCCTGCGCGAGCCGGATAATCAGCAGCTCCAGAAGCCGCTCCGGCTCGTCCGCGCTCGTCTTCATCGCGATGTCCGTATCCAGAGCCAGCTCGATCGCGCGCTGGCAGAAGCCGTCTGTCACGCGGCGGGCCGCCGTCATGGTCAACCCCGCAGGGTAGCTCTTCAGCCCCGTCAGTTCCATCAATTCCTTTTGTCCGCCGCCTGCGGAAAGAATGACGCGCGCGTAATAAAGCCTGCGCAGCTGCGCGCCGATGGCGCCCAGCACGGCGATGGGGTCAGTCTGCATGGCGTAGAGCTCCTGCAATTTAAAGAGGGCCTTTTCAAAGTCCCGGTTCACGACGGCGTCGCTGATGTCGAAGGTCTGCGCATTGAGCGCCGGAATGACCACTGCGTCAATGGCCCCGCGCGTGATGGCCTCGCCCTCCTGATAGGCGGCGATCTTGTCGATCTCCCCGCCGAGCGTGGTCATCAGCCCGTCGGTGCGGAAGATCAGATACTGACACAGCTCGTCCGTGACGCTCTTGCCGTGCGCGCGGAAATGGCGCGTGATCCACGCGCATAAACTGCGCTCGGACTGCTTGCCGAACGAAACGATCTGCGCGTGCTCCTTGACGGCGGCGGCCAGCTTTTTCATCGTGCCGTTGATCTTAAATTCCACCGTGTCATAGACGAACAGCACGCAGCAGTAATCCGGGATATCGGACAGAATGGCGGCATATTGCTCCCGCGCGCCCTCCGGCTGCTTGAACAGGTCGACGTCGTCCACGCGCACGAGCGTCCGCTCGGCCATCATGGGCATGGCGTCGATCGCGTCGGCCAGCGCCTGCGGCGTGCAGTCGTCGGCGGAAAAGCGGTGAAAATTGAATTCGCCCGCCGGGCCGTCGGTGAGCTTTTTCGTGACGAGATCCACGTAATGGCTGCGCAGAAACGCTTCCTCGCCGCAGATGATATAAAAACTGCCGAGCGTTCCGGCCTTCAGATCCGCTTTGAAGCGGCGCTCAGCCTCGGCAGCGGCGTCGTCAGGCTTTTTTTTTGCCATTTGCTTACCCCCTGATGGTGATGGTGCCGGAAAGATCGGTTCGGTAAACCGCCGCTCCGGCTTTTGCGATGCGGCGAAGCGTTTCGTCCGCCGGATGTCCGAAGCGGTTGTCCGCGCCCACAGAGATGAGCACGGCCTTCGGTTTGACGGCGCGCAGAAGCGCCTCGGATGTGGACGCGGCCGCGCCGTGGTGACCCGCGACAAGCACGGCGGCATGCGGCAGGTCGTGCGTGGACAGCAGCCGGTATTCCGCCTGCTCAGACAGATCGCCGGTCATTAGAATATCATATTTTTCGCACGCTGCCAAGACGCAAAGCCCGGCATTGGGTTCCTCCGCGCTTCCGGTGGGCGCGAAGATACGTATGCCGTCCGGCAGCGTCAGATCATCCGTGACGAACCGGATCTCCGTGCCTGCCTGCGCGGCGGCGAAAAGGAGTTTTGTGCGAAGTCCGTTTTCCGGTGAAAGCTCCGGCACATAGAGCGTTTTGACGCGCACCCTGCGCAGAAGCTGCCGGACGCCGTTGCAGTGGTCGGCGTCAAAGTGCGTGAGAATGAGCCGGTCCACCTGCGTCACGCCGCGCGCAAGCAGAAACCGCGCGGCGGTCTCGCCGCTGGCATCCTCCTGCCCGCCGCAGTCGATCACGCTGACGCTTTTGCCGCTGCGGCTGACAAGGCACTGCCCCTGCCCGACGTCGAGCATGGAAAAGCTGGCGTCCGGCAGCGCGTAATCCGCGCAGGAAAGCCCCATGCAGCATGCCGTGACGAGCAAGGCCGCGGCAGCGGCCTGCCAAAACCGCACGGTCCTCGGGCGCAGGGCGAGCAGAAGCGCAAGGCCGTAGAGAAAGACCGCCGCCGCGATGAGATAGCCGTTTTCAAGATAAAGCGCCGCGAACGGGAGCTTCGCCGCCCCGCGCACGATCAGCAGTACCAGCCGCACCGGCCAGCTCAGCGCCCACGCGCAGACGCCTGCCGCCGCCGGAAGGGCCAGCGCGAGCAGCGCCGTAAGCAGTCCGCCGCAGAAGACGATCGAGAGCATCCACAGCGCCAGCACGTTCACGACCGGCGCGGCAAGCGAGACAGTCCCAAACTGAAGCGCCGTAATGGGAAGGGCGAAGACCATGGACGAGATTGTGCAGCAGAGCGCCGTCAGCATGGCGCGCAGGAGCGAACTGAGAACATTCTTGGGCCGCAGCAGGCGCGAGAGGAGCCGGTTTTCCGAGAGACTCCGGTAAAGCCCGCCCGCGAAGAAGACGATCCCCGCCGTCGAAGCAAACGAGAGCTGCAATCCCACATTCAGAAGGGCCAACGGGTTCTGCGCCAGCAGCACGAGAAGGGCGGCGCAGATGGTCGTCGGCGGATCATTTTCCCGGCGCACGAGCGGCGCGCACAGAACCAGCGCCTGCATCACGCCCGCGCGGACCGCAGAGGCAGGCGCGCCGGTCATAACGATGAAAAACGCGGCGGCAGGCAGGCCGAGCGCCGCTGCAAGCCGGTGGTTCCCGCCGCACAGCAGCAGGATCATGCCGAGCAGGATCGAAATATGCATGCCGGACACGGCGACGGCGTGGTAAATGCCCGCGATGGCAAGGTCGTTCTTGTCCTCGTAGCTGAGCCCTGTTTTATCGCCCAGCAGAAGCGCTTGGATAAAGCCCGCCGTGTCGGACGGAAACGCGGCCCGGATTGCCGCGCGGAGCCGTTCTGCCAGCATGGCCGGGGCAAGCCAGACAGAGGCCTGCCCCGGTTCTGTATGCAGCGGCCCGCGACAGCTTGCCGTGAGGAACACGCCGCGGGACAGATCATAGTCATTGCCGCGCGCATGCTTTTCCTGCGCCGTGGTGAGCTTCGCCGTGCCGGACAGGCGGCTTCCGGGCAGAATCTCACCGTCGGCCTCGTCAAAGTAAAGAACGGCTGTGCAGCTTTTGCCGTCCAGCGCCAGCCGGGCGGAGACGGAGCGTCCGTAGCTGGTCTCCTGCGGTGCGGCCAGCGCCTGCGCGGAAAAGACGGCCGTTTTGCCGGAAAGGGCCTCAAACGGGCGCAGAAAAAGCGCCTCGTACCCGCGGCACCAGGCGAGTCCGGCCAAAAGGCCCAGTATGCAGACCGCCGCGCGGCGCGCGAGCGGACGGCGGAGCAGGAACAGAAGCGCGCAGACTGCCGCAAGCGCGGCGAGCAGCACACCCGGCGCGTCATGCAGCAAAAACAGATACAAAGCGGCGGCTATGGCGAAGCCGCCGGAAAACAGGCAGAGCCGTCGCATGGGCCGTCTCCTTCAAAATGCAGAAAAACCGGGCGCACTGCGGGCAGTGCGTCCGGTTCCGGCAGGCTTATTCTTCCGTCTTGGGGGCTTCCTCGGCGGGAGTCTCTTCTGTCTTCGGAGCCTCAGCAGCGGGCGTCTGGTCGGCCTTGGGCTCGTCGGCGACGACGATCTCAAAATCGTCGTCCGTGGGAGCGGCTTCGGTCTCGGCCTCGGCGGGCTCTTCCTCCTCACGGAGGGAGGCGATGAAGTCCTTCAGCTCGGCGATTGCCTTCTTGGACTCGTCGATCTTCTGGCACCACGGCAGATACTCGGCGGTGTCGAGCTCTTCGCCGACGGCGTAGTCGCGGTAGTACAGCTTGCCCAGCTCGATCTCGGCCTTCTTGACCTTGTCTTCCTCGGCATAGATGGCAATGTTGGCCTTTGCGACGGCGGCCAGCTCCTTCGCCTTTGCGGCGGCGGTCTGGGCGGCCTCTACGGCCATGTTCTTAGCAGCTTCAAAATTTTCAGAAAAACGCATGGAGAAACTCCTTTCAGCAGCATAATTGCTTTTTATTTCTTGTAGTATAGCACCTGCCCGAAAAAAATGGAATAGGCAAGTGCCGCGCAATGTCAGTTATTTTGTAAATTTTCTTTTAATCGGCCTGCTTTTCGTCCTCCTGCGGTTCGGCAGGGCGGCGGTTGACGTAGAGCGTATCGCGCGCTGGTTTCTTTTTGACGAGCACCCACGCAAGAATCCCCGCCGCGGCGAGGAAGGAGACCGCCGCCACGAGCTGGCTGACGCGGATGCCGGTGGAGAACAGGTACAGGCTGTCGGTGCGCAGGCCCTCGACCCAAACGCGGCCGAGGCCGTACCACGCCACGTACAGAAGGAACACCTCGCCGTCGAATTTCCGCTTCTTCGAGAAGAAATGCAGGCCGATGAAGCCGATGAGGTTCCAGACGGACTCATACAGGAACGTCGGGTGGTAATACGTCACGGCGCCGGATGCGTCCTGCAGGCCCATCTTCAAAAACGTATCCGTGACGGCGCCGTGCGCCTCGCGGTTCATGAAGTTGCCCCAGCGGCCCACGAGCTGGCCGATGATGACGCCCATGCCCGCCACGTCGAGCAGGACGGGGGCCGGGATCTTCTTGACCTTTGCAACGACGAGCAGCGTGACGGCGCCGCCGATGATGCCGCCGTAGATGGCAAGTCCGCCCTCCCAGATGTAGAGGATGGAGATGGGATCGTCGGCGTAGAGCTCCCAATAGAAAATGCAGTAGTACAGCCGCGCGCAGACAACGCCGATGGGCACGGCCCAGAGGATCATGTCGAGCACGTCGTCCTGCGTGATGCCGAAGTCCTTTGCGCGGTGCAGCATATACAGAACGGCCAGCAGGAATCCCACGGCGATGATGATGCCATACCAGTAAATGGCCTTTCCGCCGATGGAGA
>CADBOK010000110.1 GCA_902796245.1 Oscillospiraceae bacterium
AGTTGTGTGCTAACTTCATTCTACCATGTGGGGAAAATCACTATGGATTTTTTCTTAGGTGTCCAACTTCATTTTACAATCGACCATATTTTAATAATACCAATATTTTTGGTATTTGGTCGAGCAAAGGGAGACTCATGGGTGCGTTACTCGCTATTATGCTATTGGCTTCCTTCGCACTGTTCTTGCTGGATTATCTTCAAAAAAATCCGCTTTCAAAAATTACGCCGTGGCTCCCAGTTCTAGGTGCTGTGATGCTGGGTTATTTCACAATGTACGCCTCTGAGTTAGCTACTATTAACGATGGTGATGTAATTTATAGATGGAGATTGGGCTGGCTATTCTATGTAGCGATTCTGCTCCATGTGGTCAGTGTTCTGCTTGCAATATTGATTAGATTTAAAAAAGATGATACGTCCAAAAGCACGGCAGGAAAATCAGAGTAATAAATAGTCCCATAAACAAATTCAAGTCATACATTTAACAGAAAGAAGAAATTCTCTCTAATATCTGTTAAATGTATGACTTGCTTTATCCATTCTCCAAAAGGTCAATATACTTATAAACGGTTGTCCGGCTGAGATTACAGACGCGGGCTGGCCTGCCATCCGGCACAATGGGCGCAGCTTGTAACAGCCTGCGCGCAGAAAGAGAACGGACAATGAGCGCCGGCAAGTTTTATGACAGGTTTATAAGAGACCCCGCCGGCGGCGGGGCCTCTTGTCTTATTTGCTGTATGCCCGCAGACGGGTCTTGAGCAGACCGATGGCGTAGTACATCGTCTCGTAGCGCAGATACTGATCCGCGTTTGCGTCCCACAGGACGCGCAGGCGGGGCGAAAATTCGTCGTCGCCGTGCCAGAATTGAACAGCGATGCGAAGATCCTCGAAAAACGGCAGCGCGAAGCCGAGATCCGCGCCAGCCATCGGCGTGCCGCCGAGACGCAGGCAGGCGCGCTCCAGCAGCTCCGGCTGCCGGTCGTACAGCAGCTCCAGCTCGTCGGCGCGGTCCGGCTCCATCAGGCCCCGGTGGACCTGTCCGCCGAAATCCAGCGTCGTTTTCCACGCCCCTGCCGCATGACGGCCCGGCTTTGCATCGCAGAGCAGGTCAAAGATCGTAAGCGTCTCGTCAAAGCCGTCCGCCAGAGCCCACGCTTCGCCCTCCCGGCGCGCGATATGTCCGTCGGCGCGGCTGACGCGGTAGTCCTCGCCGAGCAGGCGCAGATACAAGAACGTCTCGTCCGCCCGCAGCCTGTGCGCGCGGACGACTTCGTCCAGATCGTGCGCACAGAACAGCTTCCGCGCCTGCCCGGCCTGGATCGCGTAATTGTTTTTCCGCTCCATGCGTGTCTCAGCCCTCCCGCAGTGCGCGGTAGAGCGCGTCCGTATCGTCGCAGATGATCCCGGCCCCCGCGCCTACAAGCACGTCGCGGTCGCGGAAGCCCCAGCTGACCGAGATGCAGGGCATGCCTGCGTTTTTCGCCGTCTCGATATCGACCTCGGAATCACCGATGTAGACGGCGCGCAGCGCCTCGGCTCCCAGCTGCCGGACGACCTCGAACACGGAGTCCGGGCAGGGTTTTTTGCGAACGCCCTCCTTCGCGCCCGCGCTTGCGGCGAGAAGACCCGGGAAATACTGCTCCGAGAGCGTCTTCACGGCGTAATCGGGCTTATTGGAGACGACGGCGGAGACAACGCCGTCCGCCCGCAGCTGCCGCAGCAGCTCCGGAATGCCGGGATAGGGCTTTGTAAAGTCCGCGCAGTGGACGGCGTAATAGGGGTTGAACGCCGCGAAAACGGCGTCGATCTGCGCCTCGTCCGTCCCGGCAGGGACGGCGCGCATAATCAGCTTCCGGATGCCGTTGCCGACGAACGCGCGCACCTCCGGAAGCGTTCTGGGCGCAAAGCCCTGCGTGGCAAGGGCGTAGTTGAGCCCCTGCCGCAGATCGGCCAGCGTGTCGAGCAGCGTCCCGTCCAGATCAAAAATTGCAAGCTGATACATAGATACAATCCCCGCTTTCGGCTTTTTTCGATGCGATTATAAAAGTTGCGGCCGCCGCTTGTCAATGCTATAATACAACTATTCTGACAAAGAAGGACGAAACATCATGGAAATTCATCCGATCACCGATTTCAGCGCGCCGGAGCTGGACATTTATGCGCGGCTGACGGAAAACCAGCTGGTAAACCGGGCCGACCCGGAAAACGCGCTGTTCGTGGCGGAAAGCCCGCTGGTCATCGGGCGTGCACTGGACGCGGGCTGCGAGCCGGTGTCGTTTCTGATGGAGCGGAAGCATATAGACGGCAAGGGCGCGGCGCTGCTGGCGCGCTGCCCGGACGTGCCGGTCTACGCGGCGGAGCTGGACGTTCTGACGCAGCTGACGGGCTTTCATCTCACGCGCGGCATGCTCTGCGCGATGCGGCGGCCGCAGCCGCGCGACCCGGCGGCGCTGCTGCAAACCGCGGCGCGCGTGTCCGTGCTGGAAAACGTGATGAATCCGACGAACCTCGGCGCGATCTTCCGCTCGGCGGCGGCGCTCGGCATGGACGCGGTGCTACTGACGAGCGCGGGCAGCGACCCGCTGTACCGGCGCGCCGTGCGCGTGAGCATGGGCACAGTCTTTCAGGTGCCGTGGGCGTATCTGCCGGAGGACTGGCCGGAGCTTCTGCACGCGCTCGGCTTCCGCACGGCGGCCATGGCCCTGCGGGACGATTCCGTCCGGCTGGACGATGCGCGCCTCGCATCCGAGCGGAAGCTCGCCGTCGTGATGGGCACGGAGGGCGACGGCCTCGCTGATGCGACGATCGCCGCCTGCGACTATACTGTCCGCATCCCCATGCACCACGGCGTCGACTCCCTGAACGTCGCCGCCGCCAGCGCCGTGGCGTTTTACGAGCTGGGACGGACGGCAGAATAAACAGACTGCACCTCCCCTTTTAAGAGATGCTCTCTACAGCTTCCCCTGCCGGAATTGTTCGATCATTTCGCCGGTCAGGCTGATGTGGGAGTGATCCTCCGGCAGCTCGCTGCGCAGGTGCCAGTTCGCTTCGGCCAGCTCGGATTCCTGCACGGTGATCTTGTCGCTGCCGTCCAGCTCGCAGACGAAGCCCATCAGGAGCGTGTCCGTGAACACCCACGGCTGCGATTTGTAGAAGCGGAGGTTTTTGACCCGCAGGCCCGCCTCCTCCATGACCTCGTGGCGCACGGTGTCCTCGATCGATTCGCCGATCTCGTTGAAGCCCGCGATGAGGGCGTATTTTTTGAACGGCCGGCCGCGGTAGCGCGTGAGCAGCAGCCGGTCGCCGTCGTGAACGGCGGCGATGACAGCCGGGCAGATCTTCGGATAGACGGTATTTTTGCACTGCGGGCAGACCATGGCGCGCTCCGCCGTGCTTTTTTCCATGCGCGCGCCGCATCTGCCGCAGAATTTCTGGGAATCATACCAGCGGTGCAGGCTTTCGCCCGCGGCAGCGGCAAACAGTTCAGGGCTTGTCCCGTCCGTCATGGCGCGCAGCGACGCGGCGGGGATATAGCGGAACGGTTTCTGCTCCTCGGGATGGGCGGAAACGAGATAATACGCCGTTCCGTCGATGGAAAACGCATACTGCGCCCCGCTGCCGTCCGGGATCTCGCGCATCCGGGGCAGCGTGAGCGTTTCGCCGTCTAAACTGCAATAGATCGTCCGGTCGGGCGCGAAAATGAGCGCAATATCGTCCGGCGCGGGCGCTTTCCAGGATATTTCGTTGTGATAGACATGCGGATACAGATCCTGCAGCATTCCGTTTCCCTCCTCAAATATCCGCGAAGAACGCTTCAATCTCCGCGCGGCCAGCCTGCACGCTGCCCTGCGCGAAAAACGGCTTGCCGCCGCCGCGTCCGCGCAGCTGTGCATTCAGCTCCTTCACCAGCTGCCGCAGATCGCCGTTCTGCTCGCCGACGGCGTATTTATATCCCTCGGTGTCCGTGCCCGCAAAAACGGCCGCGCGGCCCCCGCAGGCCGTCATGACAAGGTCCGTCAGCCGCCGCAGGCTGTCCGGGCTCATCGGCTGCTCGAACAGCAGCACGTTCCCCTGTCCGGCGAGCGCCTGCGCCTTCTGTGCAAACACGGCCTCTTCGAGTCCTGCCGCGCGCTGCTTCTGCGCGGCCTCCGCATCCAGGAGCCGCTGCACGGCAGCGGCCGTCTCCAGCGGCTTCGCCGACAGAAGACCCGACACGCGCCGGTTCTGCCCGGCAAGCTCGCTCAGGTAAGCAAGCGCGCGCCTGCCGCAGAGAATTTCCAGCCGCACGCCGTCATGGAATTTCACGCAGGAGAAAATTTTGATCAGGCCGATCTCGCCGGTATCTGACACATGCGTGCCGCAGCACGCGCAGATGTCCGCGCCGGGGATCGTTACGATGCGCACCTGCCCGGTCAGCTCCTTTTTGCTGCGGTAGGGGATGGTTTTGAGCGCCTCGGCGTCCGGATACGCGATCTCGATCGGGACGTTTTTCCAGACCCATTCGTTGGCCTCAGCCTCGACGGCGGACAGGTCTTCCTGCGTCAGCATGCCGGAAAAATCGATGGTCACAAAGTCCGCGCCCATGTGAAAGCCGACGTTTTCATAGCCGAAGCGGCGGTGGACGACGCCGGAGAGAATATGCTCGCCGGAATGCAGCTGCATGAATTCAAACCGCCGGTCATAGTCAATCCGGCCCTCGACGCTCTGCCCCTCGGCAAGCGGCTGGGCGCAAAAATGCACGATCTCATCGCCGCGCTCGTGCGTGTCGGTCACGCGGACGCCGGATAAATAGCCGGTATCGCCCGGCTGGCCGCCGCCCTCGGGATAAAAGCAGGTCTTGTCCAGCACGATATCATACCCGTGCTTTCCCGGCCGGCAGGACACGACGCGCGCTTCAAACGCCGCCTGATGCGCGTCCCGGTAATAGAGCTTTTCTGTTGCCATTTTGACACCTCTTGTCAGATTTTTGACTATCATAGCACAAGATCCGTCAAAATTCTACTATGTTTCGTTCGGGTTTTTGTTGACAAACCGGGGAAATCAACCTATTATATAAGTTGGGCGATTTCTGAAACGCCCGATATTCTGAAATAAAAAGGGGGAAGCACAAATGGACGCAGGAAGTAGTAGCGGCACATCCGCAGGCCGAAGTCGGCCCGAGCCCCAGCCGCCCTCGGGCGTCCGGTGCTTGCAGCCCTCGTAATATCTTCGAGCGATGTGCCTGCGTTGTGTCTTTACCTTCCTATTCATCTACTTTAGGAGGAACAAGACATGGCAGAAAGCAATTTTTCCCTGCAAAAGACCCTGACCATGCTGCTCGACGAGAAGAAGTATCATTCTCTGCGCGACATCCTCAGCACCATGAATCCCGCCGACATCGCTGCCATTTTTGACGATCTCGATCAGGCGCGCCTGCCGCTTCTGTTCCGGCTTCTGCCGAAGGAGCTGGCCGCCGAAACGTTTGTCGAAATGGAGCCGGAGGCGCAGGAGCTCCTTATTCAGGGCTTCTCGGATTCCGAGCTGAAGGAGGTCATCGACGAGCTCTACGTCGATGACGCCGTCGATATCGTGGAGGAAATGCCCGCGAACGTCGTGCAGCGCATCCTGACCCAGGCCGAGCCGGACATGCGCAAGCAGATCAACGAGATCCTGCGCTACCCGGAGGATTCCGCCGGCTCGATC
>CADBOK010000111.1 GCA_902796245.1 Oscillospiraceae bacterium
TCCAGGCGCTCTCCCCCGGCGGCGCGATCAGCTACGTCGAGGTCCCGAACATGCAGCAGAATCTCGACGCCGTGCTGGAGGTCATGAAGTTCATCTACGACCACATCATGTACGCCGAGCTCAACACGAAGTCCGACTACTGTCAGGTCTGCGGCTTTGACGGCGAGATCGAGATCAAGGAGGACGGAGACGGCAAGCTGATCTGGGTCTGCCCGCAGTGCGGCAACACCGACCAGTCCAAAATGAACGTCGCCCGCCGCACCTGCGGCTACATTGGCACCCAGTATTGGAACCAGGGCCGCACCCAGGAAATCCGCGACCGCGTGCTGCACCTGTAAATAGCGAACAGATCCCCCGCCTCACGGCGGGGGATCTGTTTTATGCCTCTTCCGGCTGCGGCTGCTCTTTTTTTGGGGCCCGGTAACCTTCGGAATAGATGACGAACGTAGCAGCCACACACACAAGTCCAGCCAATTCAAGCAGCTGCTCCTGCATGATATTGGGAATTATGGTCTGTGCAAGCATGAACCCTCCTGCGGGGAGGATCTGCTGCAAAAGCACAACCAGACTCGCGCGTTTGCGCGAAATGGGCTGCTTCTTGATCAGATGCCGATAAATCAGCGCAGGCCCCGGCAGCAGGAGCACAAGGAGCGCGAGTTCCAGCGCGAGCACGACCGTGTCCGACGGACGGAGCACATCCCGAATGCCATCAAACCGGATGCTCTCCGTCATGCCCGAAAGGTCTTGGAGCAGGCTTTTGGTAAGCGGATTGTTCGCTGTCGGATAGGCCATAACCGCAAAACACACGCCATCCATAACGGTAAAGCTTCCAAATCCGCTTCGTCCATCCTCCGCCTCAAAGCGAACGGCAAGAAACGGCGCCTGCGGCGTTTGGATCAGCTCACAGCTCTGGATGTTGTGAATGCCAAGCTCTGTGAAATCGTTTTCCGGAGCCAGCAAGTCCCGGTCAAGCTGTGTCCGGAAATCCTCTAACTCCGTCGTGGCTACTTCAACCATAACGGCCGAGGAATAATCCGGCACATAGGCAGCCATAAAAACGCCCGAGTCCATCAACCCCTGCATAAGCGCGGCCGGATCGTCGAGATGCAGCGTCAGCGTTTCGTCGGAGATGCCCTGCGACGTTATCACATGATACTGCTCCGGCAGCGTGAGCGTCATGCCGAGCTCTTCGATCCGGTATTCCTGCGTGAGCGGCGTTGGCTCCAGCTCCGGAAGGTCTGTGAACCAGACGCTTTCGACGATGCTCCGGAAGGTCTGCACCTGCGCTTCTGTAAGCGCGGCGCCGCTTGACTGCATTACGATTCCATAGTCCATCCCGTTCACCGCCGTCGCACAGGCCATCGCTTCATCGTTGTCCGCATGAGCGTTCCAGAAACGTTCAACATAGAACACTGTCTGCGTCGTGGAAATCACTTCGCGGCTTATGGTCGCTTCCGGATTATCATGGACAATATTGTTCTCCGGATTCAGCAGACACGTTTCCGGCTCCAAAAGATCCCGATAATCGATGGCCGTTGTTGCCTTTGCCGCTACGGTGATAAGTGTACCGGAATCCGCATCAGCCGCCAGCAGATAAATGTTCCTCTCCTTGAGCTGCTGCATATATGCAGTCGGTTCTTTAATGTCCAGCCAGAACGGATCGTCCATTATCTGCGTTGAAAGGATATGATACTCCTCCGGCAGCCTGAGCGTCATGCCGAGCTCCTCGACCGTATATTCCCGGTCAGCCGCCGTCGCCGCCGGACAGCACATCACAAGCAGCACAGCCGCCGCCAGAATCGCCGCAATCCGCCGCATAATATCCACTCTCTTTTCCAATATCTATTAAAATCAGTTTACCATACTTCTCCTTGCTCCGCAAGTCAACTGCACATGGTTCAGGGATAATTTTTCAGAATATCCTGTATAAACTGATAGTTGACCCGCGCGCCCATCCCGCCAGATGGAAGCTTCTGGCTTCTCTGGTAGGCGGATTTGATTGTTCTGTATTTCGCATTCTGATAGGCCTTCCGCAGCTCGGGATGCTGCTGCAGTCTTTGGAAATCTCCGTGCGGAATGCGGTTCATCAGGTCGCTCCATGCTTTTCCCTTTACGGACGCTTCGATCTCGTTCCAGAGCAGATTTGTCAGGTTTTCCTTACGCACTGCCTCATCCAGCGGAATGTCCAATCCGACCGTCTGCGTGCGTCCGGAAAAATCGGCAGATTGATAGCTGCCGGTCTGCGGACGGATCGTCGCGCTTGGAAACGAATCCGCAAGCAGGTCGGAATAGATCAGATTCCATGACTGTCGCTCTCCTGCATTTGCCAATGCGGCGTCGTACCCCGAAAGATCCATATTATCAGCGGGCTTTCTGATTCCGGCAGCCCGGAGCGTCTCGCTGACCTTCGCATTTGCACTCCGCTGCGCCTTCTCCCACTCGATATCGCGTATCAGGCTTCCTGTCTGCGTCAGCGCTTCCGTAGCAGCTCCACTTATATAGTCAGCAAGGATTTCGTCCGGCTTCAGAATTTCCCACGCCCCCATACCGTTGCTCCCGGCCAATCTATTGGTAGTCCGATCGAGTATACCTTCAAACGCATCACTTGCGCCGGAGTCATGCACATCAGCGATATATTTCTGCACAGCGGGACTATCTGAGAGCTTTGATGCAATTGTCTTTCCCCAAAAGTCCGGTGTGCCCGCGGTGAGGATGGAAGAAATTGTTCCATCCGTAAGTGCATGGGCAGTTGCTATATTGATTGGTATTCCTTTTTCCCGATCGTCCCGGTACGTATTTCCGACCTTCGGTACTGCATTCGCAATAACAGCGGGGTTCTTAAACAAATCTTTTGCCCATTGCAGAAATTGACTCTGCCATGTAGGATTCGCCCCCGATAGCTGTGCCGCCGCAGATGCACCGCCGCTTCCTATCGCCGCAATTGCCGTCGGTAATGCCGCTGTAACTCCTTTTATTGCACCTTTCACATACGGCCCGACTGCCCCATAGCCTTCCGCCGTTCTCTGTGCCTGCTTTTCGACTGCATCTGCCTGCGTATTGACACAGTCGACAAATCTGCCTATGGTCGGGTCCAAAAGTGAACCAGAAAATGCGTCGTCGTTGAAGAACAGTCGCTCTATTTCCTTTATACCATCCGTCATCATTCCGAGCCTGTTTGCCACACCTCTATTGACAGATCCTGCGCCTGCGGCGAAGGAATCAAACGCCAGTTTTCCAAAGGACGGTCTGTCTGCAGACTCCTCGGCGCTTCTCCTCCCTGTCGGTGACTGCCAATGCCCGTCTCTTGCAGCTCTTTCCAGCGCATCGTGATAGAGGATGTCATGGACATTGATATCCCAGCGCTTTTCCGGTGCTGGTGACGGCAGCACAGATGCCGGATCAAAGAATTTCTCGTTTGGCCGCTCTGTCTGCAGCGCTGCATTTTTCAGACGGCCACGATACGACTCGGTATAATAATTGTTTTGGTGCTGCCGCTTTTCAACAGCCGTTGGCGCAAGTACCTGCATAGGAGCAAAGTCCGTTTCTGACCGCTTCGCCATTGCCCGCGCCGCATTTGCCACCCCGCTGCGGTAACTGCTGCGGTTCGCATTTACATTTTGCCGCTCCGCTGCCGGCGGAAGTACTTGTCTGGTGTTAAAGTTTGTTCCGGTCTGACTCCCGTTCCGCGCTGCGTTTGCCAGTCCGCTGCGATAGCTGCTGCGGTTTGCGCTTACGCTTTGCTGCTTCTGTGCCGCTGTCGATGGAAGCGCCTGTCTGGGATCGAAGTTTGTTCCGGTCTGACTCCCATTCCGCGCTGTGTTTGCCAGTCCATTGCGATAGATTCCACTGTTCGTGGTCGTGCTCTGTTTTTTCAACGGCGCTGATGACGGCAGCGTCTGCCTGGGGTCAAAGTCGGTCTGCACTGTGCTCCGCTTCGTCCGTTTGTTTTGTTGCTGTGCGAAGTTGTTTCTCATGTTCTTTCCTCCTCATTTTCTTTCGTCTCTCGACTCTTATTGTTATGCGATATAAATCGCATTTTGTCAAGGCGGGTATGCAAACGATTTTTCGCGCAGCCGCAGCGGCGCTTTGGATCATCATTTCACTGAATTCCCCTCCTGCCGCCTTGCATTTGACGGCGGGATAGATTATAATGAATATAGGTGTATAATTTATACCAGTTTTTGATGTTTCCGCCATGCCGGGAGTGCATGGAAATCAAAAAGACAGGCAGTTGGAAAATGGAGAAGAGGACGAAACTGAGGATCCGCCCCGGCGGGTGGGCTGTGCTGCTGCTTGCGCTGCTGTGCGCGCTTTTGTGCAGCTGTCAGAGCGCGGCGGAGCCGGAGGCTCCCGACGCGCAGGAGCAGGCCGCTCCCCTGCCCGAACCGGAGTCCGAGCCCGAGCCGGACTATCACATGCATCAGAATTTCATGGCCGCGTCCGACGGCTTTTTCCGGCCGGATGAGCCGCTGCGGCGCGTGGACTGCGCGCAGCTGCTGTACAATCTGACGCAGGATATGCCCCGCAGCGCGGAGCCTGCGCAGTATGACGACGTGCTGCCGGGATACTGGTACTACGAAGCGGTCAGCGCCATGGGCGGGTATCTGCCGCAGGAGGAGGGTGAGACGCGCTTCTTCCCCGGCGAGGCTATCACGCCGGACGCATTTGTGGCGGCGCTGCTCGCCGCGCTCGGAAAGACGGAGCAGTCCGCTCCGCCCGCGCTTTTACAGGCCGCGCAGGCGCTGACGCCGGACGGCGTGCAGGAGGGCGAACCACCTGCGTCCGCCCCGCTCACGCGCGCGCAGGCAGCGGTGCTGGTCAACCGTGCGCTGGGCCGTGAGCCGGACGCGGAGGCGGTCGGCAGTGTCCGCCGGTCGCTGCTGCTGGACGTGCCGGAGGATCGGGCGGATTACGCCGATCTGGTCGAGGCCATTCTGCCGCACGAGTATTATCTGGACGGCACGGACACGCAGGAGCATTACCGTGCGGACGCGCTGAACGCGCTTTCGTGGGTGCCGGGCCTCCATCTGTCCGGTACGAGCGGCTACTTTGTGGGATCTGACGGCCGCGTCGCGCGCGGCACGGGCTTTCTGGACGTACAGGGCCGCCGGTATTACCGCTGTGACGAGTCCGGCCGGATTGTGGCAGACTACGCCCCGCATTATGTCGAGGGCCACGCCGTCTTCATCCGCGCCGACGGCATCCTGCGCCGGAGCTGCACCTTCGGCGAATACCGGTACGACGAAAACGGCTTCTATACGACCGGAGACACGGAGCTGGATGCAAAGCTGGACGAGTTCATCGCCGCCTGCACCACGGAGGATATGACGCAGGCCGAGCGTCTGCGCGCCTGCTATGAGGCCGTCCGGGCGCTGCGGTATCTGGGCCGGAACCCGGCCTACGGTCCGGAGGTCAAGACGATCCCGTATGAAATGCAGCTGGAATTCGCCGGCAAGATCCTTTCGACCGGCAAGGGCGACTGCTACAACTTCGCCGCCGTGTTCTGCCTGCTTGCGCGAAAGCTCGGCTATCTGGCCTCGCCCATCGTCGGCGAATGCGGCTACAGCTGGAACTGGTACCCCATCGCGCACGGCTGGGTCGAGA
>CADBOK010000112.1 GCA_902796245.1 Oscillospiraceae bacterium
ATTTTGAGAATAAAAAATTGCCGAACACGTTGAGATGACTGGCTTTTTTGCCATTTCATCTATAGTGTTCGGCAATCATGTGTTTTCACTACACTATAGATGAACGTGGAGATTTATGTTTTCGGAAAGGAAGAAAGTGTGAAAGGAACCCATCAGGGGTTCCTTTCGCGTTCAATTCCCGCCCGCAGGCGACGGTCTGCGCAGCAGACCGCTTTCGCACCAATAAAAAAAGACACGCTGAAGCGTGTCTTTTTTTATTGGTGCGAGAGATGAGACTTGAACTCACACGACTGTTGCCACACGCCCCTCAAACGTGCCTGTCTACCTATTCCAGCACTCTCGCATACAATTTTCGATTGCTCAGTTATTATACTCATGCGTTCCGTGTTTGTCAAGTGTTTTATTTCTTTTTGGCCGGATGTTCCATCACTTTTTCACTTGCGCTTCGTCCCGATATCTGGTATAATACCAGCTGTATGTATACAAGGAAGGCGGGCGAGGGGGTTGCCGAAGTTTTTTGTTTCGCCGGACGCCGTGCGCGGAAGCTTTCTGACGCTTGACGGCGAAAACGCGGCGCACGCAAAGGTTCTCCGCCTCCGGCGCGGCGACAGCGTGGTCGTCTGCGACGGCTGCGGCAACGATTACCGCTGCACCGTCTCCGATAGTTCCCCACAGCAGGTCTGCCTGGTCGTAAACAGCACGGAGCCCTCCGGCGCAGAGCCGCCGGTCGCCTGCAGCGTCTACATGGCCTACGCCAAGGCCGACAAGCTCGAGCATGTGATCCAGAAGGCGACGGAGCTTGGCGCGTATGAGATCGCGGCCTTTCCGTCCTCCCGCTGCGTGCTGCGGCTCGACGCGGCTTCGGCGGCGAAAAAGCGCGAGCGATGGCAGAAGATTGCCGCGTCCGCAGCCGCGCAGTCCGGCCGGGGCCGGATCCCGCAGGTGCTCGTGATGCCGTCATTTGAAGACGCCGTGCAGCGCGCGGCCGGGTGCGAGCTGGCGCTGTTTCCGTATGAAAACGAGCATGCGCTTTCCCTGCGCCGCGCCATCGGCAGCGCGCAGGCGAAGACCGTCTCCATCATGACCGGGCCCGAGGGCGGTTTTTCCGACGAGGAGGTCGAGCTTGCGCAGCGCGCGGGGCTTCAGGTCTGTACGCTCGGCCCGCGCATTCTCCGCTGCGAGACCGCGCCGCTGTGTGCGCTCAGCGCCGTCCTGTTTGCCGCAGGCGCGCTGGACTGACGCGGCGCTTTCAAAATGGAATTTTAATCAAAGGACAGAACAGAATGATGACAAAGAACAAAACTACTGCAAAAAAGACGGAGGATCAGTCCGTTGTCTATAAAGTCCCCGCTGCATTCGCGCTGATGATCGTGGTGGTCTATGCGTTCTGGAAGCTCGGCGGGTATTACAGTACCGTGGAAGGCTTTACGGCGCTTTATCCGATGTTCTGCGTTCAGCGATATGTGTTTCTGGCGCTGACCGCCGCAGAACTTGTGCTGTGCGTTCTGCTGAAAAGCAGGCTTGCGCGGACGATCTGCCGCTACTGGCTGGCTGCGTTTGCACTGCTGTTCGTCTCGAGCCTGATTTTGTCCATCTTCTGGACGGGCAACATGATCGCGATCTATCTGCTGCATGCGCTGGTCTACTGCCTGTACATGGTCTGGCAGCTCTACCGCTCCGAATTTTTCACCTTCTCGCTGGTTACGGCCTCCGCAGGCGTCGTGTTTTATCTCATCGCCCGCACTTCCTACATGGCCAACCGCATCGCGGGCAGCATCCTGCTGGCGCTCATTCTGATCGGCACGGCGCTCACCGCGTTCCTGTGCGCGAAAAATCGCGGCAGGCTCCGCCTCGGCAGCAGGACGCTGCGGCTGTTCCCGGACGGGTTCAATCCGCTGCTGTTCTACTTCATCTGCGTGCTTTGGGCCGTCGTGCTGATCGCCTGCCTGCTCTTCGGCTCCGGCTTCGCGTTCTATGCCATGTTCGCGGCGATCGCCGTCGCGCTGATCGGCGCTGTCTACTATACCTTCCAGCTGAAATAATATGCCTGTCATAGATGCGCCCTCCGCTCCGTAAAAATGGAGCGGAGGGTGATTTTTTGTTTTCTGGCCGTCAGATCCTTAAAAATACGCTGCTGCTGACCGCCGCGGCGCTGCTGCTGCGGTTTGCGTCCATGCTGTTTCAGGCGCATCTGGCCGGGCGCATCGGCGCGGACGGGCTCGGCTCGGTGCAGCTTCTTCTGTCCGTGTCCGCGTTTGCCACAACGCTGGGGCTGGCGGGGATGCGCGTGGCGGCCTCGTGCCTGTGCGCGCAGGCGCATGGAAAGCGGGAACCTGCGCAGGTGCAGCTCGCCGCCGCGCACTGCCTCGGCTTCGTGCTCGTGACCGGCACGCTTACGGCGGCGGGACTTTATCTGGCTGCGCCGCTTCTGGCCGAGCGGGTTCTGCACGAACTGTCGGCGGTGGAAAGTCTCCGGCTGCTCGCAGGACTGCTCCCGGTCGGGTGCGCGGGACTGGTGCTGGGCGGCTACCTGACCGCCGTGGGGAAGGTCTGGCAGCTGACCGCCATCGACGCGGCCGAGCGCGTGCTGGGACTGGGCGCGAGCCTGCTTCTGCTGCGATACGCGCCGCAGACTGTTTCCGGGGCCTGCTTTGCGCTGCTGGGCGGGGAGCTGCTGTCGTCCTGCGCGGCGGTCGCAGCGCTCTATGGGCTTTACCGGCACGACTGGCGGGGTATCCGGCAGACCCGCGCGCCCGGCATGGCCCGGCGCGTGGGCGCGCTGGCAGCGCCGCTGGCGCTGAACGATCTGCTGCGCGCGGCGCTGCGTGCGCTGGAACAGTTTCTGATTCCCTGGGGCCTTGCACAGGCGGGCGCGACGCGGCAGGGCGCGATGGCGGCGTATGGCACCGTCACGGGCATGGTGTTTCCTGCGTTGATGCTGCCGTCTGCGTTTTTATACGCGCTGGTCGATCTGCTGATCCCGGAGCTGGCCGCCTGCCGCGCGCAGGGACGCCGGGAGCGGCTCGCGTCCGTGACCGGACAGTGTCTGCGGGCGGGACTGCTGTTCGCGGGCTTTACGGCGGGGCTGCTGTTCGCGCTGGCCGGGCCGCTCACCGAGCTCCTGTATCGGAGCGGGCAGGCCGGGCGGCTTCTGCGCGTGTTCGCGCCGCTGGCGCTGGTTCTGTACATGGACGCGCTGACGGACGGCATGCTCAAGGGCCTTTCCGAGCAGGTCGCGAATGTGCGCTACAACACGCTCACCTCCGCGCTGGATGCGGCGCTGCTTGTGCTGCTTCTGCCGCGCTGGGGGCTGGGCGGGTATATTTTCGCGTTCGCCGCGACGCATCTTCTGAACTTTGTGCTGAGTCTGCGGCGGCTGCTGCTCGTGACAGGCTGCCCGTTCCGGCTGGGCGCGGCGCTCGGCATTTCCGGCTGCGCGGCCGCGGGTGCGCTTGCGGCGCAGCTGCTGCCGGGGGCAGGGGAGGCATGGACCTCGCTGGGGCTCCGCGCGGCGGTCTTTTCCGGCGTATTTGTGCTGGCCGCGTGTCTCAGCGGGACGGCGGAGCGCTGCCTGCCGCCGAGCCTGCGGGAGCTGCTGCATTTGCCGGAGCGCGGCGAAAAAACACAGGCGCTTCGTTGACTTTTTCGGGGAAAAGTCCTACAATCAAAATAGAAACTGAAAAAGGACGGGCTTTTCCGATGATCTCTTTCCGCAACGATTATTCTGAAGGCGCGCACCCGCAGGTGCTCGCCGCGCTTGAACAGAACAACCTCATCACGACCTGCGGCTACAGCATGGATGATTTCTGCGCCGAGGCGCGGGACATTGTCCGCGCGCGCTTCTCCTGCCCGCAGGCGGACGTGCATTTTATGGTCGGCGGCACGATTGCCAACACGACTGCCATCGCCGCGGCGCTTCGCCCGTGGGAGGGCGTCATCGCCGCCGACACTGGCCATATCAACGTCCATGAGACGGGTGCGATTGAATCCTCCGGCCACAAGGTCTGCGCCATCGAAGCCCCCGGCGGCAAGCTGACGCCGGCGCTCGTGCGCGAGGTCATGCGCCGCCACTGCGACGGGCAGGACGAGCATATGGTCCTGCCGCGCATGGTCTATATCTCCGATGCGACGGAGCTCGGCACGATCTACACGAAGGCGGAGCTTTCCGCGCTGCATGACGTCTGCCGGGAGTATGGTCTGTATCTGTTCCTGGACGGCGCGCGCCTGCCCGCCGCGCTGGTTGCGGAGGGCAACGATCTTGCTCCGGCGGATTTTGCAAAATACTGCGACATCTTCTACATCGGCGGCACGAAAAACGGTCTGCTGTTCGGCGAGGCGCTTGTCATCACGAACGACAGCCTCAAACCGCATTTCCGCAACATGATCAAGCAGCGCGGCGGCATGTTTGCCAAGGGCTTTCTGTTCGGTACGCAGTTCAAGGCGTATTTTGAAAATGATCTCTGGCTGACCATGGCGCGCCACGCCGTCACGCAGGCGCAGAGACTCCAGACGGCGGCGGCAGAGAAGGGCTACACGCTCTACGCAGTTTCGCCCACGAATCAGGTCTTCCTTGTCCTTTCCCACGCGCAGATCGAGCGCCTGAAGCGGGATTTCGCGTTCGAGCTGAACGGGCGCGTGGATGAAGCGCACGAGGCCGCGCGCTTCGTCTGCTCCTGGGCAACGCGGCCCGAGGCGGTCGACGCGCTGATCGCGGCGCTGTGATGGACAGGCTTTCCCATCCGTTTCCGCCGTTGTACGACGCAGAGTCCCGGATCCTGATTCTGGGCTCGTTCCCCTCGGTCAAATCGCGCGAGGCCATGTTCTTCTACGGCCATCCGCAGAACCGCTTCTGGCGAGTTATTTCATCCGTGCTGGGGTGCGAGTGCCCGCGCACGATCGAGGAAAAGCAGCGGATGCTGCACACGCACCACATCGCGCTCTGGGATACGATCGCAAGCTGCGAGATATCCGGTTCGAGCGACAGCTCCATCCGCGAGGCCGTCCCGACCGACCTCACGCCGATCTTACAGACCGCGCCCATCCGGCAGATCTTCTGCAACGGCACGGCGTCCTATCAGCTCTACTGCCGCCATCAGCAGAAGCGTACGGGCAGAGAAGCCGTCAGGCTCCCCTCCACCAGCCCCGCCAACGCCGCTTGGAGCGCCGAACGGCTCACGCAGGCATGGATGGTGCTCCGGGAGGCGCTGAGCTGAACGCATAAAAGCCGGCGCAGCCAGTAGGGGCCGATGCACACATCGGGTCGGCAGAACAGAGCGTTTTTACGGAAATTCTCGGAGAATTCGTGATATTTTTCGGGCCGACAGTGTCGTCGGCCCCTACAAGCAATCTTTTACTGCCCTGTCCCTACGCGGACCTTGAAAATCCTGCACAAAAAGTGAGGGAACAACTGCTTTTTGACAGTCTCAAAGCCGCCCTCTCCGTGTGGAGAAGGGCGGCTTTTGTCTGAGTTAACACGCTCTGCACGAACCGGACGAAGGCCTGACGGCCTTCCGGGGTGCATTTGTAGACGCCTGCGTCCTCCAGCACCTGCATGAAGACCGCGCCGACCTCCTGCCGCAGAATTTCCTCCGCGTTTTCCGGCGTGAACGCATGCCGCGTCTTTAATGCCTCGGCCCAGTCCGCGTGCTTCCGCAGCGTCTCGTCGGCGCGCAGATCGCGGTTCTGCAGGATCGCGTCCTTCAGAAGCGCAAGCTCCTTGTCCAGCCGCGACGGCAGGACGGCAAGGCCCATAACCTCGATCAGACCGATGTTCTCCTTCTTGATGTGGTGCAGGGCCTCGTGCGGGTGGTACAGGCCCAGCGGATGCTCGGGCGTGGTGAGATTGTTGCGCAGGACGAGATCAAGCTCAAATTCGTCTTCCCGGCGGCGGGCGATGGGCGTGATGGTGTTGTGCGGGACGCCGTCCGTTTCGGCAAAAATCATGGCCGCTTCGTCTGTATAGCCGCGCCACGCGGTAAGAATTCTGTCCGCCAGCCGGCACAGCCGGTCAGGGTTTGGGCCGGTCAGGCGCAGCACGGACATGGGCCACTTGACGATCCCGGCGCGGATATCGTCAAAGCCCGCGAACGCGACCGGCAGCTCAACCGGCGCTTTTTCCATGGCGAAGGTATAGTGTCCGCCCTGAAAATGGTCGTGGCTCAGAATCGAGCCGCCGACGATGGGCAGATCGGCGTTGGAGCCGAGGAAGTAATGCGGGAACTGCTCCGTAAAGTCCAGCAGCCGCCGGAACGTCGCGTCGGAAATGCGCATGGGCGTGTGCGCCGCGTTCAGGACGATGCAGTGCTCATTATAATAGACATACGGGGAATATTGCAGATACCAGTCGCCGCCGTCCAGCTGCAGCGGGATGATGCGGTGGTTCTGCCGGGCCGGATGGTTCATGCGGCCCGCGTAGCCCTCGTTTTCCGCGCAAAGGGCGCATTTGGGGTAGCCGGACTGCGGCGCGTTTTTCGCCGCCGCGATAGCGCGCGGATCCTTTTCGGGCTTGGACAGGTTGATGGTGATGTCAAGCGTGCCGTATTCGCAGGCATACGTCCACTTTTTATCCTTCGCAATGCGGTCGCGGCGGATATAGTTGGTGTCCTGGCTGAACCGGTAAAACCAGTCGGTCGCTTCGCGCGGGGAGGTCTCGTAGAGCGTGCGGAAGCAGGTGCGGATCTCGTGCGGCCGGGGCGTGAGAACGCCCATGAGCTTCGTGTCGAACAGATCGCGCGCGACCTGATTGTCCGGGCACACGCCGCGCGAAACGGCATCGTCCGTCAGCGCCTGCAAAATCACGTCAAGCGGCGCCTCCGCCGGCGCCGCAGCTTCGTCATATGAATCGAGCTGCATGGCCTCGAGCAGCGCGTTGCGGCAGCAGACGACATCGTCCGGCTGAATAAGCTCCGTGCGCACAGCGTACTGGCAGAGCGCAGAAAGATAGGAATCAAGCATGGTAATACCTCTTTTTCTGGTTTGCTTCATTATACAAAGAAACGCGCCGCGGCGCAAGAGGGTTGCATCTGGCACAGGATGTGGTAAGATAGAAAAACAGAAAAAGAACGAAGGAGGTCTGCGGTATGGAACGATCAAAGCTGCCGGAGGGCACGGAACTTTTTTATACGGAAAAGGCTGTCCATCTGACGACAAACGACGCGATGATGCGCTATCTGCGGCAGAAGGGCAACGGCTCTCTGCCGCTCAGCCGCGCGATTCTGGACGGCTACGCGGCTGAGTGCGGCGTGCCGCTGCACATTACGGAGCGCTCCATGGCGACGGAGCTGCTGATTCACGCCTATCTCGACGGGATCTTCGAGCGCTGGGTGCGCGCCGGGGAAGCGCATGGGCATCAGGACGGGAAATTTTACAAAACGGCGAAGCGGCTGAAAAACGCGACCGCCGTCATCGACATGGGCGAGCGCAGCGTCGACACGAACCGGTGGGTCTTCGATCTGCTCGCGCCCGGCTACGGGATCCTCTGCGTGCTTCTGGGCAGCAGAGCGTAAGGAGTCTTTATGAACGCATTGACGGAAAAACGATATCTGACGCTGCCGGAGCCGTCCGGCGGCGATGCGCTTGCCGCGCGCGAGCGGCTGCTGACCGCGCTGCCGTCCGGCTGCAGGCTGACGCTCGGGTGCATGCAGCGGCTGTACCCGGTGCTGCACGAGGCGGACTACCGCGTCACCGTGACGCTCTGCCCGGGTACGGGCGGGACGGATGTGGTGCGCGTCGAGCCGGGGGACACGACGCGGCAGAATTACGGCCTGTGCCTCGACATCGGCAGCACGACCATGCAGATGGAGCTCGTCGAACTGCATACCGGCAAAACACTGGCGGAAGCGGCCTGCACCAACAGCCAGACGCAGTTCGGCGCGAATATCCTCGACCGCATTCTGGCTGTGAAGGAAAACCATGAGAATCTGCATACGCTCCAATCGCTGACGCTTGCAGACGTGCGGCGGATGATACAGGACTGCTGCGCGCAGGGCGGCATTCCGCCGGAGGCCGTCTCAGCCATGACGGTCGGCGGAAACACGACGATGCTGCACTTTTTCCTCGGCTGCGACCCGTGGCAGGTGTTCCAGAGCCCATATACGCCGGTGTTCTTTGACCCCGGCGTCCTGCGTGCGTCGGAGCTGGGGCTTCCCATCGCGGGCAATATTTTCTGCATGCCCGCCGTCGCCAACTATCTGGGCGGCGATATCACGAGCGGGCTTCTGATGACGGATCTCGACACGCGGGAGGATCTGGCTCTGTTTCTCGACATCGGCACGAACGGCGAGCTGGTGCTCGGCTGCCGGGAATTTCTCCTGATGGGCGCGGGCGCCGCAGGCCCCGCGCTTGAGGGCGCGGTCAGTAAGTCCGGCATGCGTGCTGAGCCGGGCGCGATCTGCCGCGTCAAGATCGGGCCTGACAACCGCCTGCGGTATGAGACGGTCGGCGGTCTTCCGCCGAAGGGCATCTGCGGCTCCGGCATTCTCGATCTGATTGCGGAGGGGTTCCTGTCCGGCTGGATCGATTCGGCGGGGAATCTTCGGAAAGACGCCTCGCCGAGTATCCGCGACGTCTGGGACGATACCAGACAGCGCAACGTCCCGGCCATTATCTATGCCTACGACGGCAATGTGCCGCTCTATTTCACACAGGACGACATCGGGGAATTTCTGACCTGCAAGGCCGCTGCCCATACGATGGTCGCGACGCTTCTGGAAAGCGTGAACGTCAGCCCGGCAGAGATCGGCGCGTTTTATCTTGCGGGTGGCTTCGGGACGCATTATGATCTGGAATCTGCGATCACGGTCGGCCTGTATCCCGATCTGCCGCGCGAGAAATTCAAAATTCTCGGCAATTCGTCCCTCGCGGGCGCAAAGCGCCTGCTGCTGGACAAAACCTGCCGGGCCCGGCTGGATCGGCTCCGCGCACTCGCAACCTACGTGCAGTTCGGCGAAATGGAGAAATTCGTGGAAAACATGCAGGCCGCCAGATTTCTGCCGCACACCGACGCATCGCGCTACCCGAGCGTGATGCGGAGAATGCAGGAACGCAGGCAGACAGAGCCGTCCGCCCCTGCAGCGAAATAGGCGATGCCTGCGGATTTGCTGCAGCTTCTTGTTGTTTTTTTGTGGATACCTGTGATAAAATGAAAAAACAAAACAGAAACGGAAGTATTTCCGCATGATCCAAATCGAAACAACATCGCACGACCCGTTTTTCAATCAGGCGTTTGAGGACTATGTGTTCCGGAATTACCGTGAGGACGACGTGCTGCTGCTGTGGCGCAACCGGCCCGCGGTCGTCGTCGGGTGCTATCAGAATATCTGCCGCGAGGTGCATATGCGCGCGCTTCTGGAGCGGGGGATCCCCGTTGTGCGCCGCATGTCCGGCGGTGGGACGGTCTACACCGACCCTGGCGGCTGGCAGTTCACGTTCATCGAGCACTCGCCGGAGCAGCAGATCGAATTTACCCAGTATATCGGCCCTGTTGTGGACGCTGTGCGCGAGCTCGGCGCAGACGCGGGCTTCAACGGCCGCAACGATCTTCTGATCGACGGCAAAAAATTCTCCGGCAACGCGCAGTACCGGCTGGGAGACTGCATTGTGCATCACGGCTCGCTGCTTTATGACACGAATATTGAGCGGATGGTCGCGTCCACCACGGTCGACCCCTATAAGATCCTCTCCAAGAGCATCAAATCCGTGCGCGACCGTGTGACGAATATCTCCGAGCATCTGCCGCGCAGGCTTTCTGTGGAAGAATTCAAATCCTGCATGGTGCGCCATCTGATGCACGGCAGCACGGACACCTATACCGTCACACCGGAGGACGACGCGCGTATCCGGCAGCTGGCACAGGAGAAATTTTCCGCGTGGGATGCGATTTACGGGAAGAACCCGCGCTTCAATCTCGAACGCACGGGGCGTTTTCCCGGCGGCAAGCTCACGTTCCGGATGGATGTGCAGAAGGGCATCATCCGCAGCGCATCTGTCTGGGGAGACTTTTTCTCCACGCTCTCCGCGGAGGCCATCACGGACGCGCTCACCGGCTGCCGGTACGACCGGGCTGCCGTTCTGGACACCCTGCGGAAAAACAGGATCGACGGTGCGGTCTATCAGATCAGCGCCGCGGATATGGCCGCGCTGATCGCGGATTAAAGCCCCTGAATCGATAAATTCTACGCACCTGCGCATTCGTTGTAGGGGTCGATGCCTGCATCGACCCGCTGGGCAGTTGCGAATTCGCCGAAGAGTTTCGAAAAACCGGTGCATCCTGCGGGCGGACAGAGTCGTCCGCCCCTACAGGGGTATGTAGGGATAAGCCTTGGCGTAGGGGCCGACGACTCTGTCGGCCCATTTGGGATGTTGCGAATTCGCCGAAGAGTTTCGAAAAAAAGCTGCAATCTGCCGGGCCAAAAGGAAGCAAAGAGCGTTTACGCGCACACCACCGCAGCCGTCCTGCGCGCCAAGGACTGCGTCATGCAGGCCGTGACGGCCGTCCGCAAGGGTGCGGACGATGTCTACGCCGACGCCAAGGCCATCAACGACCGCCGCGCCGCCGAGGCAGAGCCCGAGACGATCGAGGACACTGCCGCAGAAGCAGAATAAGCTCGTAAATTTCTAATTTCGCAGAAGAAGAGCCGTTTTTTGCGGCTCTTCTGAAACTGTCAAAAAACTACGGAAAGCAGCTGGATGACAGAGCAGCAGGGGAAGCGTGAAGGGGGCAAAGAGCCCCCTTCGCGTTCAATCTGCCTCAGCGGGGCGAAAAGACTTTTCGACACGCTGAGAAGAGCCGTTTTTGCGGCTCTTCTGTTTTCGGAGGTACAAACCAGCATATGAAGTGTAACATTTTGCATGAGACGCCCGGGCGTATGCGCGTGCATCTCGCGCTTCGCCGCATGTCGCTGCGCGAAGCGGATCTGTTGGAATATGATCTGAAGGGCGTTTGCGGCGTCACGTCCGTCAAGGTCTTCGACCGGACGCAGGACGCCGTCATCACCTATACCTACCCGCGCGCGGACGTCGTGCGGGCGCTTGCGTCGTTCTCCTTCACATCGGAGCGGGCGATTTCCCGCCTGCCGGAGCATACGTCCCGCGCGCTCAACCGCGAGTATGAGGACAAGCTCGTCTTTACCGTCTGCCGCCGCGCGTTCTCGCGGCTGTTCCTGCCCATCCCTGTGCGGACGGCGATCGCCCTGTTCCGCTCGGTCAAGTACATCCGCGCAGGTCTGAGCGCCCTGCTGCACGGCAGGCTTTCCGTCGCCGTGCTCGATGCGACCGCCGTGACCGTCTCGATGGTGCGCGGCGACTTCGACACCGCGGGCTCCGTCATGTTCATGCTGCGGCTGGGCGAAATTCTGGAGGAGTGGACGCACAAGAAGTCCGTTGCGGATCTTGCGGGCGCAATGGCGCTGAACGTCGACAAGGTATGGCTCCAGTCTGGCGAGACGGAGCTGCTTGTCCTCATCGGCGACGTGAAGCCCGGCGACCGGATGATCGTGCGTACCGGCAATCTCATTCCGATCGACGGCAGGGTCGTTTCCGGCGAGGCGACGGTCAATCAGGCGTCCATCACCGGCGAGTCCATGCCCGCGCCGAAGCGGGACGGCAGCTATGTCTACGCCGGGACGGTCGTGGAAGAGGGCAAGTGCGTCGTGTGCGTGGAAAAGGCGCTCGGCGGCGGCCGCTATGACCGCATCGTACGCATGATCGAGGAATCCGAAAAGCTCAAATCCACCGCCGAGGACAAGGCCGCGCGCCTTGCCGACCGTCTGGTCCCGTATACGCTGGGCGGCACGGCGCTGACGTATCTCGTCACGCGCAATGTGACAAAGATGCTGGCCGTGCTGATGGTCGATTTCTCGTGCGCTTTGAAGCTGGCCATGCCCATTGCGGTGCTCTCGGCCATGCGCGAGAGCAGCAGCTATCACATTTCCGTCAAGGGCGGACGTTTTCTGGAGGCCGTGGCGAAGGCCGATACGGTCGTGTTCGACAAGACCGGCACGCTGACCTACGCCGGGCCGAAGGTCGCGCAGATCGTGCCCTTCGGCGGCCATGAGGAGGCCGAAATGCTGCGCCTGGCCGCCTGTCTGGAGGAGCATTATCCGCACTCCATGGCCAATGCCGTCGTGGAGGAGGCAAAAAAGCGGGGACTCAAGCACGAGGAATACCATTCGCAGGTGCAGTATGTCGTCGCACACGGTATTTCCAGCATGGTCGAGGGCAAAAAGGTGCTCATCGGCAGTGCGCACTTTGTCTTTGAGGACGAGGGCTGTACTATTCCGGAGGGTGAGCGGGAGAAATTTGATTTTCTGCCCGCGCAGTATTCGCACCTGTATCTGTGCATCGCGGGCGAGCTTGCCGCTGTTATCTGCATCTTCGACCCGCTGCGTGCCGAGGCGAAGGACGCCATCCGCGCCCTGCATGCCTGCGGCATCAGCAAGGTCGTTATGATGACCGGCGATAACCGCCGGACCGCCGCGTCCGTTGCGGCGGAGGTCGGCGTCGACGAATTTTACGCCGAGGTTCTGCCTGAGGACAAGGCCGCGTTCATCCGCCGGGAAAAGGCCGCGGGCCGCACGGTCATCATGATCGGCGACGGCGTGAACGATTCTCCGGCTCTGTCTGAGGCCGACGCGGGCGTCGCAATATCGACCGGCGCGGCCATTGCGCGGGAGATTGCAGACATTACCATCGCCTCGGAGGATCTGTTCGAGCTTGTCACGCTGCGCAGGATTGCCGAAGCCCTCATGGGCCGCATCCACCGCAACTACCGCTTCATCGTCGGCTTCAACCTAGGCCTCATCGTCTTCGGCGTGGCCGGGCTCCTGCCGCCGACCACCTCGGCCCTTCTGCACAACGCATCCACGCTCGCCATCAGCTTAAAGAGCATGACGAATCTGCTGCCGGACAAAAAGAAAATCTGACAGGACAAAGCCACCCCTTGCCGCGCTCCGCGCGGGAAGGGGTGGCGGCATTTTCGAAGAAAATGACGGAGGGGATCTGCTGCAGAGTTCAGAGTGCACCGAAGTTTGTAACGTTCGAATCCCCTCAGGCGCTTCGTGCCAGCTCCCCTTGAAAGAGGAGCCTTTGGGGGACGGCGGGCGGATTTTTATTGTTTTTCGTCCCGGCGGTTGCAATTTGGGGGCAAAACGGATAGAATAGAAAGAACGTCCTGCGCGCAGGGCGCAGCAAAGAGAAAAGGTCAGATCATGTATGGAACAGGTCTTACAGCAGTTTTGTCTGGACGGAACGCCCGTCTCGTGTGAGCCGCTCGGAAACGGCCATATCAACCGCACCTTCCGCGTCATGTGCAGCAGCGGAAAAGCCTATACGCTCCAGCGCATCAACCGCGTCGCGTTTCATCACCCGGAGGAGCTGATTGAGAACATTGACGCCGTCTCGCGTTTTATCGCGCGCAAGAATATCGGGCTGGAGACCATCCGCCTCTGCCCGGCCAGGGACGGCAGGAAGTTTACCGTCGACGCGCAGGGCGAGTACTGGCGGGCCTACGACTTCATCTCCGGCGGCCTCAGTCTCGAAGCGCCGCGCGACCGCAACGATTTTTATCAGGCGGCGGTTGCCTTCGGCAAGTTCCAGCAGGCGCTGGCCGATTTTCCCGCCGCGACGCTCCACGAAACGATCCCGCATTTCCACGATACAGAAGACCGGCTCCGCCAGCTGCGCGCGTCCGTGGAAGCCGATGCCTGCGGCCGTGCCCGGGAAGCAGGGCCGGAGCTCGACTTTATTTTTTCCCGCGAACAGGAGCTTGGGACGCTCTGCCGGATGCAGCGCAGCGGCGCGCTGCCGCTGCGGGTGACGCATAACGACACGAAGCTCAATAATGTTCTGCTCGACGAACAGACGGGCCGGGCCAGGTGCGTTCTCGATCTTGATACCGTCATGCCGGGCCTCTCGGCACATGATTTCGGCGACGCTGTGCGCTTCGGCGCGTCCTCGGCGGCGGAGGATGAGACGGAGCTGACGAAGGTCTTCCTGCGGCTCGACATGTACCGGGCCTATCTTGAGGGCTATCTTGACGCCTGCGGACACGCGCTGACGGAAAACGAGATCAGCGTCCTGCCGCTCGGCGCGAAGATCATCACAACCGAGCTTGGCGCACGCTTTCTGAAGGACTATCTGGACGGCGACGTCTATTTCAAGATCGACCGTCCGTCACAGAACCTCGACCGCTGCCGCGCGCAGCTGCGCCTTGCGGCGGATATGGAGGAAAAATGGCCGGAGCTGCAGCGGATCCTGCAAGAAGCCGCGGCCTCCCGCTGCCGGACAGAATAAAGAAAACCCCCTTCGGCGGTTCCCAACGCCGGAGGGGGATTTTGCTTGACAGCGTACCGCAGAGGGGGATCTGCGAAGACTGCCCGGAAAGCACATGGGTTGTGCAGCTTTCCGGACGGCGCTTTCCGGGGGAGGAAAAGCGCCAGACAAAAAAGTCCGCACAGCCACCAGCCGTGCGGACAAACTTGATCGTCCATAGACTCCCGGTGACGGCAGGAGCACAGGTCCGGTTCTGGCGTATCTGACTGAGCGCGGCGTGCGCGCATCACAGTGACCCACTCGCGGGGAGTTTCACCCCATTCCGCTTCCGGCATCCGTTCCATGCCGGGCGAACCGACCCGCCTTGTTTACTTTCCTGCCTGTATTATAGCATGTTTTCCCCGCTTTGCAAGCCCTCTTTTTCGGGCGGTTTTTTACGCCAAATTAACACCCGTCTGCGCTATAATGAACTCTGAAAAACCGGGGCGCGCTGAAAAGCTCCCCAGTGAGGAGGAAGAAACATGTTTCTGATTAACACTGCTATGGAGAAGATCTCCATCGGCACCGCCGCCCTGATCGTTGTGCTCGGCATGGCCGTCGTCTTTTTTGGCCTCATCCTTCTGATGTGCGTCACGAAGATTGCCGGCGCCATCATCAGCCGGAAGAAGGCTGCTGAACCTGCTGCCGCTCCCGTTGCCGCTGCCCCTGCTGCGCCAGCCGCGAAGAATGCGCCTGCACCCGGCTCCGCCGGCAGGATCGCCCTGCACGACGTTCCCGACAAGACGGCTGCCATGCTCATGGCCATCATCGCAGACAGGACCGGCAAGCCCCTCAATCAGCTTCGCTTCATCTCCATCCGCGAAGTCAAGGATTGACCGCTGTTTTCAGCATGTTACATAACCGAAAGCGCGCAGTCTGCGTGCTTTCGGTTTTTTATACACGATTTGTGCATTATGCTGGATTTGCGCTGTTAAAGTCTTGTTAAGATTGGGCGAAGTGCCTTTACCGGTTATCCGTTTTATGGTATATTGAATGCAATCTGAGGAATATCCTCAAAAAAGAAAGGGAGATCTGTATGAAAGAAAAGAAGAAGCTCAGCCTGCCGGCATGGATCTTTATCGGCATGCTTGCCGGTATCGCCGCCGGTCTCATCTTCGCGTTCGCCGGACTCGGCGATTTTACCACGGAGTGGATCAAGCCCATCGGTACGATCTACGTCAACCTCCTGAAGTTCCTTGTCGTCCCGGTCGTCCTGTTCTCGATCGCCGACGGTGTCATCAGCCTGAAGGATCTCAAGCGTGTCGGTTCCGTCGGCCTGAAGACCTTCGTGTATTACATGATTACGACCGCGCTGGCCGTCGTTATCGGCCTCGTGCTGGTCAATCTCTTCAAGGGCAGCTTCACCCCGCTGCCGTCCGCAGATCTGGGCGCGCTGGAA
>CADBOK010000113.1 GCA_902796245.1 Oscillospiraceae bacterium
CGCTTCTGCTGCGGGATATCGCCGTGGATGCAGTCGGCGTCGAGGCCCATGCGGACCAGATCGTCGCGCAGGCGCTGGCACATGACCTTTGTGTTGCAGAAGACGATGGTGCGCTCGAGCCGGAGCGTGCGGATGAGCCGGCTCGTCATCTCGATCTTTTCAAGCGGCGGGCAGGTGATGGAATACTGGGTGATGTCCGGGCGGTTGTCGGTGTCGGCGGGGACGGTGATCTCCACCTCGTCGCGCTGGTACATCCACGAGACGGTCATGACCTCCTGCGAGATGGTCGCGGAGAACAGGCCGAGATTGCGGCGGTTCTTGACCTTTTCGATGATCTTCGTCACATCGTCAAAAAAGCCCATGTCGAGCATGCGGTCGGCCTCGTCGAGCACGACGGTCTGTACCTTGTCAAACGAGAGCGTATGGCGCTTATAGTGGTCCATCAGCCGTCCCGGCGTGGCCACGACGATCTGCGGATGGTTTTTCAGCTGCTTGATCTGGCCCTCGATCTTCGCGCCGCCATAAACCACGGCCACGCGGATATTTTTATAATAGGTGAGCAGCCCGCGCAGCTCGTCGCAGATCTGGATGGCAAGCTCGCGCGTCGGGGCCAGAATCAGACCCTGCAGATCCTCGCTTTCCGCGTCGATGTGCTCGATCATGGGGATGCCGAAGGCAAACGTCTTGCCCGTGCCGGTCGGGGCCTTGGCAATGACGTCCTTCCATTTCATAAATTCCGGGATGGCCTCGGCCTGGATGCGGGTCGGGTAGCCGTAGCCCTTCTTCTCCAGCGCCTGCAAAATCTCTTCCGACAGACCGAGGTCGGCAAATGTCAAGTTCTGTTCCATGGGGATCTCTTCCTTATTCAAAGTTCTGGCGAAAATCGCAATTTTTTTAATCATATCACAATTTTGCGGTATTTCCAATCCCCTTTCCGGAAAAAGCAGCCGCTTTTTTCGCTTGCTTCCGTCCGGGCCGCGCGGTATAATAACAGCATACATACCTGAAAGAGGCGGATGCCATGACGACCTTTCTTCTGCGGCGCTTTGTTCCGGACTATCAGAATACCGCCGACCCCGCCGTGCGCGAACGATACGGAAAGCTGGCCGGGATCACCGGGATTATCTGCAATGTGCTGCTGTTTGCGTTCAAGCTGCTGGCCGGTACGCTTTCCGGCAGCGTATCCATTACGGCGGACGCCGTGAACAACCTCTCCGACGCCTCAAGCTCGCTTGTGACGCTGCTGGGCTTCCGGCTGGCCGCGCGTCCTGCCGACGAAGAGCACCCCTACGGCCACGCGCGGATGGAATACCTGTCCGGCCTCGCCGTAGCGGTGATGATCCTTGTGATCGGCGTGGAGCTGGTCAAAAGCTCCGTTCAGAAGATCCTGCACCCGGAGGCGGTTTCGTTTTCGGCGCTGACTGTCGCCGTGCTGGTTTCTTCCATTCTGCTGAAGCTCTGGATGGCGCGGTTTGACCGGACGCTTGGCAAGCGGATCGGCTCCGCCGCGCTGCATGCGGCGGCGGCAGACAGCCGCAGCGACGTGATTGCGACCGGCGCGGTACTGGCTGCCTGCGTGGTCGGGAAGCTGACAGGACTGAGGATCGACGGCTGGGCGGGGCTTCTGGTGGCGCTGTTTATTCTCTGGTCGGGCGTCGGCGTCGCGAAGGACACCATTGACCCGCTTCTGGGCGCGAAGCCGGATGAGGAGCTCGTGCGCGCCATTGCGTATCTTATGACCTCGCATGTGAACATTCTTGGCTTCCATGACCTCATGGTACACGATTACGGCCCCGGCCGCCGCTTTGCCAGCGTCCACGCCGAGATCGACCACCGCATCGACCCGCTCATCGCCCATGAGCTGCTGGACGAAATCGAGCGGCAGGCGAAAAAAGAGCTGCACGTCGATCTTGTCATCCACTATGACCCCATCGTCACCGACGATCCGGAGGTCTGCGCCGTGCGCGCGCGGGTGCTTTCGATCCTGCATGGGATTGATCCGCGCCTGTCTCTTCATGATTTCCGTCTGGTCTCCGGGCTGCACCACGTGAACGTCATCTTCGACATGGTGATTCCGCCGGACGATGCAGACCGCACCGAGCAGCTGCGAAAGCAGGTCGAAGCGCAGCTGCAGGACGGGAAGAAAACGTATCACCTCATCGTCACGTTTGACACAACCGCCTTCAACGAGCTGTCGACGGAGGCGGGAGAATAACCGTCTGTCTGCATGCCACAGCCGCCCGGCGCAGTCCGCGCCGGGCGGTTTTTGCGGTTTTTCGCAAAAGTCAAGTGGCAAAACTGTCAGAAATTTGCGGCGCGTTTTTGACGCTCCTTACAAATCTTCACAAAGTAAAAACAATTTTCATATTTTTCTTTACATATTTTTCACAACATGCTATCATGTTTTTACTGATTTTTATCAGCAATTTTAGATAGGAGAAGGAAAGCATGAAAGAAAAGAAAAAACTCGGTCTGCCGGCATGGATCTTTATCGGCATGATCGCCGGTATCGTCGCCGGTCTCATCTTCGCGTTCGCCGGTCTCGGTGATTTCACCACGGAATGGATCAAGCCCATCGGCACGATCTACGTCAACCTCCTGAAATTCCTGGTTGTTCCGGTCGTCCTGTTCTCGATCGCTGACGGCGTCATCAGCCTGAAGGATCTCAAGCGCGTCGGCTCCGTCGGCGTCAAGACGTTTGTGTACTATATGTGCACCACCGCTCTGGCCGTCGTTATCGGCCTCGTGCTGGTCAATCTCTTCAAGGGCAGCTTCACCCCGCTGCCGTCCGCAGATCTGGGCGCGCTGGAA
>CADBOK010000114.1 GCA_902796245.1 Oscillospiraceae bacterium
GAGGATTTTCGTAAAACGATATATCCTGCGGGCGGACAGAGTCGTCCGCCCCTACGGGGTACGTGTGCATCGAAGCTTCGCCGTAGGGGCCGACGACTCTGTCGGCCCAATGAGAAGTTACGAATTTGCTGAAGATTTCAGTAAACCCGGTGCATTCTGCCGGGGCGATGTGTACCGGCAAGCGGCAGACCCACATCCGTAGAGCTCCTTCGTCGCGAACGGCTGTGACCGGCATCGACCCCTACACGCGCGGTATGCACTGCGTTGGAATTTCTGAGTCCTATCAATCTTTGCGGGAAAGATCCAAGAAAACCGAAGCGGTTTTCTTGGTCGGTTCAAGGAGATCCGGAGGGAAATCAAAATCTCTCCGGGCTCGTTTTCTTTTTGTCACTTTTTCTTTTGGAGAAGCAAAAGAAAAAGTGATGCCGCAGTCGCAGATTTCAGAAAGTGTTCTCACATTGACGAATGTTTCGCTTATTATAGCACATCCCGTTCCAAAAGAACAGTCCTTCTCTTAACAGCACAGAATGACCGGGCAGCCGGCGCGGCCGGAGAGGCAGGACAGAACCTGCATGGCTGTGCATACGCCGCAGCAGGCGCGGCTCAGGTCGACGTGCTCGAAGCCGAAGCCGGTCTGCCGGTTGTGGTAGACCGTGCCGCTGCGGCCGATCTGGTCGCGGGCGGCGGCGTATTCCGCGTTCGCCGGGTCCATGGCGCAGGCTCTTGTAATCTGCTCGTAGCCGAGCACCCGGTTTCCGAGATTCGTGTTCGCAACGGCGGCGAGATAATACCACTGCGCCGTGCGCTGCGATTCGGGCACGGTGTTCAGCTCGCGCAGCGCACGCTCGTATTCCTGCACAAAGATGTACCGCCGCGCGGACTCCATCGGGTCGGCCCCCGGCCAGGCGTCCTGATAGCCCTGCCGGTACCAGCCCGCGAAGGGGTCTTCCTGATAGCTCCGCTGCTGGGTGTTCACGCGCGGCTGCGGGTTTTTGATCTGGTCATAGGCGGCGTTGATGCGGTTCATCATCTCCGCCGCGTGCTGATCGCCCGGATTCATATCCGGGTGATATTTTTTTGCCAGCGCGCGGTAGGCGCGCTTGACCTCCTCGTCGCTCGCGTCCGGCGTCAGGCCGAGCACGCTGTATGGATCGTCGATCATGTCGGTTCCTCCTGCTTCGTCCGGAATGCCGCGTCAAAGCGCGTCCAGACGCCGGAATATAGAATGTTCTGCAGCAGCGCCGCGTCCTGTACGATGGGCAGGCGCTCAAATGCCTCCGCTGCGTCGCCCGCCAGCAGCATCAGCTGCGGCCGGAAGTCCGCGCCGCTCTGCATGTCCAGCAGCGCCAGCGGATTATATTGGTTCTTTTTCTGATCTTCGTCCAGATCACAGGCGGCGTCCATAAAATAGATCAGCTTGCCGAGACTCCGGCCAAACTGCCGCAGAACCGGCGTCCAGCGGTCTTCCTTCACCGTGAACAGCTCCGCCATCAGCGCTCCAAAGGCGTTGGCGGGCGTCTCGGAATAGACCGCGCGGTCTTCCTCCGCCTGTGTGATCGTCTGAAGAGAAGCGCGGATGGCAGCAGCCTTTTCCGGGAACTGCGCGGCGGCCCGCTTCGCGCCGGGGGAAAGAAGCCCTGCGCCTGCGGCAGCGGAGAGCTTTCTGTCGTCGTGCCAGTCGTCGCGGCGGTTTTCATAGGCGAGCAGGCAGTTCATCGCCGCCGCGTAGCCGGTAAACTCCGTCTGCGTCCAGCTCTGCGCCTGCACCGGGTGGCGCAGGCAGCGCGCCGCGCCCGAGCACTCGTCCGGCTCATAGAGCGCGGACAGAAACAGCGTCAGAAACGCCATATCATACGTCAGCGCCAGCGCCGGGACCGGCCCATAGCCGCGGTACAGCGCACGGCACAGCCCGCAGTAGAAGCTTTTGTAGCGCATCTGCTGCGCCGTATCCAGCCGCGCAAGGTCGGCGATTACGTATCCGAACATTCCGGGTTCTCCTTCGGCTTTTTCCAGTCGAACAGCGCGTGATTCAGAAGCGCGCCGTAAAACAGAATCGAGATGCAGGCGTACAGCCACAGCAGCATCAGAAGCAGCACCGACAGACTCCCGTAGAGCGCCGAGGCCTTGGCAATGTGGTTGACGTACCACGAATAGATTTCCGAGTATACCACCCACGCGCAGGCGGCTCCCGCCGCGCCGGGCAGAACGTGGACAAACCGCTGCCGCCGGGCGGGCAGTGCCAGAAAAACGCCCGTGAACAGCGCCGTCAGCAGAACGAGCGAATACAGATGCAGATTCCGCAGCACCGGCTCCAGCACGGCGGCGAGGGAAAATCCGCGCGCGTCCAGAAACGCCAGCAGCGCCTGCCCGCCGACGTAAAGCCCCAACGTCAGCAGAAGCGCCAGCAGCATCCCGACTGTATACACCACGCACAAAAGCCGCCGGTGCAGATACCGCCGCGTCTCGCGCACCTCCAGCACGGCGTTGAGCCCGTACAAAAGACTCAGCATGCCCTTTGAGGCCGACCAGAGCGTCAGCACGGCGCTCGCGGAGATGATCGCCGCCGAGCTCGAGCCGTAGAGCGTCCGGATGAAATATTCCAGCAGCCGCAGCAGCCAGTCCGGCGCGAGCTGCGCGCAGAGCCCGAGCAGATGCTCAAGCGTCAGCGGTGTGTAGGGGAGCAGCGACAAAAGCAGACTCACGATCGGAAACACGGACAGCAGCAGAAAGAACGAGGCGTTGCCCGCGTAGATGGGAATCTGCATGGCCGCAATGCGCGCAGACAGCTGCGCGATGCGTTTTTTCAGCTCCAAGCGAGTCCCTCCTATACCCGAAAGTTTTCGACAAAAGCCGCTCCGGCCTGTACAGTTTCTCCAAAGCATGGACGATTCTCCTGTAAAAATCGTCAAAACTCCCGGTGGTTTTGTCGAATCGTGCGAAATATTTTTGTTTGCGAATCGAAGAAGTTATGGTTCAATAGCCTTGGGAGGGAGAATACCATGAGAAATAAAAGTCTGATTCACACAAAGGACGTCAAAACACAGGAGGGCACGCCGCTGCATCTGGAATACTATCTGCTGAACGACAGCGTGCTGGGCGGCTGCGCCGAGTGCTATGGCGTGGAGATCCTCGCGCAGACCGGCGAGGCGCAGTGCTACGCAGGCATCCCGCGCATCACCATGCGCGGCACCAGCATCTTCACGCTCATCGACCAGCTGGCCTACTTCGCCGTTACGCCGGATTCGCTGAACGATGTGCTGCAGGACTGGTTATAGAAAAAAGTAGACAAGCCCTCTCTTTTTTGCTACAATCATAACAGAAAATGGGCAGATGTGCAAGATGCGCGTCTGCCGGAAGAAGAGAGGAGTTTTCGCCATGAAGTGCCCGTACTGCGGTTATCAGGAGAGCAAGGTCGTCGATTCCCGTCACTCGGACGACGGACTGAGCATTCGCCGCCGCCGCGAATGCCTGCAGTGCCAGAAGCGGTTTACCACCTATGAGACGGTCGAAAGCCTGCCCATCGTCGTCATCAAGCGCGACAGCAGCCGGCAGCAGTTCGACCGCAACAAGATCCTCAACGGCATGCTGCGCGCATGCGAAAAGCGCCCGGTCGCGCTGGCCGAGCTGGAAAAGGCGACCGACGAGATCGAGCAGGCCATCCAGAACTCACTCGACCGGGAGATTTCCACGGAAAAGATCGGAGAACTTGTCATGGAACGCCTCAAGCCGCTCGACGAGGTCGCCTATGTCCGCTTCGCGTCCGTCTACCGCCAGTTCAAGGACATCGACAGCTTTATGCGCGAGCTGAACAAAATTCTCGAAGAACGATAAAACGCTTCGCCCCGCTGACACAGCGGGGCGGTTTTTCTTCGAAGCACCGCCCCTAAAAGGCTCCCCTTGGGAACAAGGGGCCGATTCCCCCTGTCAGGAAATGGCCCGTAGGGCCAAAAGGGGTAGGGACGCTGGCCCGAAGGGCCTGAGGGGATTCGAACGTCACGGATTTCGGATCACCTCAATATATGCACAACCTCGGTAGGGGCCGATGCCTACATCGGCCCCTACAGGGTGCTGTGCGAATTTCCAGCTGCCTGCCGGGCGGAGCAGAGCCCCTCCCCTACCAACTGCGTCCGCTACATCACATTTTCAATCGTCGGCAGTTCCATGCGGCGGATGTGTTCGAGGCGGGCGGTGAGCTCATTGCAGGCGGCAAGATAATCATCCAGATCCTCCAGCTTGATAAACTGCTCAAGCTGCGCGAACAGGGCCAGAATTTCGTCGACCTCCTCGTGGTGCAGGAAAATGCCGAGGACGGTCTCGTGGCCTTCCCAAAGGCGTCTGGCCTGCTGCAAGGATTCCGCCGCTGCGGCATACTGCGCCTCCTCCGCCTGCCGGATGGAGCGGTTCAAAAGCGCGACTGTCTGCTCGCCGGAGGCGCGCACATAAAATAGCGAGAACAGCCCAACGGCCAGACACAGCGCAAACACAAGACACGCGATCAGAATATGCTTCATGCCTTATCCTCCCGCATGGCGGCAAAATACAGCTTGCCGTCCGGCTCGCTCGTGAGCAGGTACACGTCCTGCACGCGGCAGTTATAATTTTTCAAAATCTCCTGCACCCACGCCTCATCCCGGCCCAGAAGCGGCAGATTCTGCCGCAGCAGCTTGCCGGAGGCAATGACCGTGACGGGCAGCTTCCGCGCGCTTACCTGTATTCCGGCGTCCTTGGCGGGCGCCGGTTCGTATTTGGGATAAAGGAACGTCGAAATTGCGCCGCTCGTCTCCAGAATGGCGTACTGCACCTGCGAAAGATCCGTCACGCCCTGGATGCGCAGATATTCCGAAAGCTCGTCCGTGTTGACGCGCGTTTTTTTGAGATTCTGCTGCAAGAGCCGCCCGTTTTCGATCAGAATGACCGGCTTTCCGCAAAGAAACCGCCGCATGCCCACGCTCCGGTATGTCAGCACGGACAGAACCAGCTCCACGCTCAAAACGACCAGGATCGGCAGCAGTCCCGCCAAAAGCGGCGTGCCCGTCTCCTGCATCGGCACGGCGGCCAGATTCGCGATCAGCATCGTCACGACGAATTCCATCGGCTCCATCTCGCCCAGCTGCCGCTTGCCCATGAGCCGGACAACGAGGATCAGCGCCAGATATAAGATCACAGCGCGAATGAGTGAAATCAGCATAAAAAACTCCTCCCCGCCGTAGCATTTGCATGCGGCAGGGAGGATATACCGATTCGTTTTTATTTTGCCAGATACTCCGTGCATTTCGCCTGCGCGTCGCGGGCAAGCTTTTCTTCATCGATGCAGGCAAGACGGCCCTCGCGTACGGTGATTTTGCCGTTTACGACCGTGTAATCGACCGGGCCGCGCACGCCGACGGTTGCAAGAACGGACTTCGGATCATAGCAGGCCCCGACAAGCTCCATCCGGCGGCTGTCGATCAGGAACAGGTCGCAGCACTTGCCTGCGGCAAGACTGCCAATATCGCTGCGGCCGAGCAGCCGCGCGCTGCCGCGCGTGGCGATCTTCAAAAAATCATAGCCCGAGGGCGCTTCGCGGCTGGAATTGAGCCGGTGCAGCAAAAACGCCGTGCGCAGCTCCTCCATGAGGCTCGAGCCGTCGTTGGACGCGGAGCCGTCGACGCCGAGGCCGACCGGCACGCCGAGGCGCAGCATGTCCGGGATGCGCGCGATGCCGGAGGAGAGCTTCATGTTGCTTGCCGGGCAGTGGCACACGCCGGTGCCCGTTTCGGCCAGGAGCTTCAGCTCTTCATCGTTGAAGTGAATGCCGTGCGCGTACCACACGTCCGGGCCGACCCAGCCGAGCGTCTGCATGAACGCCAGCGGGCGCATGCCCTCGCGCGCGAGCATGTAGTTTTCCTCGTCCTTCGTCTCGCAC
>CADBOK010000115.1 GCA_902796245.1 Oscillospiraceae bacterium
CCCATTCGCATTCGCAGCATATCCAATCGGCTTCCTTTCCGCATTTCCCGCACAGGAAGCGGATCGGCTCATTTCTCCCGAGCAGACGAACGGATCTGCGCTGCTTCGGGCGCAGCAGTGTTCCCACCACCGTGATCGTCAGCTCCGTTGTAGAGCCGAAATCATACTCATAATGGAGCTTGAGCCCATCGCGCAGCATCCCGACCATGGTGTTTTTCGAGAGTTGCTCATAGTTCCCCACAAAAAATGCGCTTTCGTGCCCACAGCATTCCAGCCAGATATCCCGCAGAAACCGATCGAGCGTTTTTAACGTGGCGCTCACCGGCATATCCAGATACAGCCAATACGCCTTTTCGTCTGCGCCCTCCACCTTCAGCAGCTTGCACGTCTGCGCATCGCCGGCAGCATCATTGTGCTTTTCCAGCAGATGCTTCTTAAATGCTGTTTTGGAAATCGTTTCCCCGCAAAGATAGCAGTTTCCTTTTGATGCCGCTTGCGCCATAAGCGTCTCCCTCCAAGTGCTTGTCAACGACGGTACATAAATCCCGCGTCAACACATAACAAAAACCTTTCACCAAGGTGACATCACCGAAATCCATCGTGTCTGCCAATTCCACCACGGGCGCGGGGACGGCAGTCAGAGCGGGCTCTGACTGCCGTATATTCTATCATATCCGCGTTTCGATTGTCAATCGCGCAGATCGCGGCTGGCGGCGTAGGCGGCGCGCAGGGACTGCTCGTATTGGCTGTCGTTGACGAGCATGAGGGCGCAGGCGCCGCACATTTGCAGCAGATGGACCGGCGCGCCGCTTTTTTCGACCGCGCCTGTCAGCGCCGGGACGGCGGCGGACGACCGGCAGAGTGCGGCCAGAACGCTCAGATTTTCACGCAGCGTACACGTCTGCGGGCGCAGCGCCTGCGCGGCCTGCTCCCGCAGGCGGTGCAGCGGCTCGGAGCCGGGCTCCATCGGCAAAAGCGCCGTGAGCTCGCCGCACACGCTCTGCACGGAAAACGGCGCGAGCCGCGCCTGTGCCAGAACGGCGGCCAGCTTTGCATCCGCGTCCGGCTCCTGCGGGCAGCTCAGGCGCAGCATGGCGAGCTTCCGCCGCCCGGCGAAGCAGATCTGCCCGCCGCCGGGCTCTATCTGCGGCCGGACGAGCGTACCGGGCTTCTCGGGCTCGAACGTGTTGCAGATGCGCAGCGGGATCTGCGCCTGCCGGACCGGTGCGACCGCGTCCTCGTGCAGGATCTGCATGCCGACGCGCGAGAGCGTCTGCAGCTCCTCGTAGCGCAGCTGGCTGACCGGCGTGGGATCTTTTATCAGCTGGGGGTCTGCGGCAAGCACACCCGTCACGTCCGTCCAATTTTCATACAGATCTGCATGCAGCGCGGCTGCGGCCAGCGCGCCCGTCACGTCGGAGCCGCCGCGCGGGAGCGTATGGATCGTGCCGTCCGGCAGCGCGCCGTAAAAGCCCGGCGTGACGATCTTCCGCCCGTCGGCGAGCGAGCCGAGCGCGGCATAGGACGCGGCCTGCCGGATGCGCCCTGCGCTATCAAACAGCAGCCAGTCTTTCGCGTCGACAAATTCAAAGCCCAGCAGATCCGCCATCAGCCGGGCAGACAGATATTCGCCGCGCGAGACGATCCAGCTCAGCGGCGTATCGCGGCGCATGGCGGCATAGATCGCGTCAAGCTCTGCTTCGATAGGCAGCGTCAGACAGCAGCCGTCGCGGATTTCGCGGTAGCGGTCGGCGATCCTGCGCCATAAGTCCCAGCAGCTCACGCCGTACTGCAGATGCGCGTGGCAGAGATAGAGAAGATCGGTGATCTTGTGGTCGGCGGTGTGGCGCTTGCCTGCCGCCGACACGACGACGACGCGCCGCGCCGGATCTGCGAGCACGATCTCGCGCACGCGCGAAAAGCCCGCGCTGTCGCACAGCGACGAGCCGCCGAATTTTGTGACCTTCAGCATAAACCTCCCTCCTTCCGGGAATGATGGTCCCACGCCATACTATGCCATCCTGTCGAATTCTGTCCGGTACCGGAAACCGAAAAATTTCAGAAAATCCGGGCAATTTCCGCTTTACTTTTCTCCTCCCGTATGGTATTCTTAGCAAGTAGCGCCATGCGCCGCGACCCGTTTCCCAGTTTCGGGACACCGCCCGCTTTCACGCGGGTCTTCTGCCTGCCCGATACTTGGATTCCGGGAATATTTTGAAAGGTGGAAACACAACTATGATGCGCAAAGAAGAAAAGACTGCCATTATCGAGCAGTACGCAACCCACTCCGGCGACACCGGTTCTCCCGAGGTTCAGATCGCTGTCCTCACCGCCCGGATCAACACCCTGACCGAGCATCTGCGTGAGCACAAGCAGGACAACCATTCCCGCCGCGGCCTTCTGATGATGGTCGGCAAGCGCAGAAGCCTTCTCGACTACCTCGCCAAGAAGGATATCAACCGCTATCGTGCA